>CBDUSJ010000015.1:0-15910 GCA_965369845.1 uncultured bacterium
GCAGGGTAGCTACGTTTGGATGAGATAAGTGCTGAAAGCATCTAAGCACGAAACTTACCTCAAGATGAGGCTTCCTTTAAGGGCCGTTCAAGACTAGAACGTTGATAGGCTGCAGGTGTAAAGGCAGTAATGTCATAGCCAAGCAGTACTAATTGCCCGAAAGCTTTCTTCTAATATGGTTTTTTTAAATTATTAAATAGATGTGTTTTCTTTCAAAATATGTCATTAAAATATATGTCCCATTTTTTTGGGAGTTAAGATCTTATGGTGACTATTGCGGTGGTGTTCACCTCTTCCCATTCCGAACAGAGAAGTTAAGCCCACCAGCGCCGATGATACTGCCGTCAGGTGGAAAAGTAGGTCGTTGCCAATTTATTATAAAAACCCGGCTTTGGTCGGGTTTTTTTTATTTTGAAGAATAATATTTGTGAAAGAATATCACCTTTACAAGATCAGAATATTTTCACTACTTTTGAAGCCCGAAAATTGGAAACGATTTGATGTATATTTCAGAATTTTTCAGAATAAGATGGATTGTTACATATCTTGTGATATTTTGCACCCAATCTGTATTTGCACAATCAGGCGAAACCATAGAAATAGCAGACGCTGACTCAAATGCCGTTTATTATTTTATTAACAAACTTGGTATATCCGACCAATTAAGCCTGAAATTCATCGATACTTCATTAACAGATTTTCAAAGATATAATCCATTGTATCCTTCGATACCTTTTCATGCATCGCTCGGAAATGTGGGTTTGGCTTACCGAAACCTTGATTTTGATTACCTACCCGAAACAGGTTTCGATTACGGAATACATACTTTTGACGCCTATTTTTTTTCAAATAATAATGTTCGATATTTTGATAATCCCAGGCCATATTCGGAAATTTCTTATGTTATCGGTGCAAAAAAAGAACAACTTTTAAAAGTTCTTTTCGATCAGATGGTGTATAAAGGGTTAACTTTGGGAATAGATTATCATCTGATTAATTCTCTTGGAGCATACAAACGGCAGAAATCCGATCATTCAAATGTTGTTTTTAAAGCGCATTATTTTACACCAAACAAACGGTACGGATTTGTTTTTAATTATATGTATAACCGGATTAAAGTTCGTGAGAACGGAGGAATACTTTACGACAGCATATTTGAAAATGATGTGGAAACCAACCGTTCAATAATTCCGGTGAAACTTTACGATGCTGAAAATATCCTGAGAAAATCTGGAATATTCCTGCAACAGTATTTCCAGTTGTCGAAAAGTGATAAAGTGCGTAAAAATGATACTGTGCCGGAAAAAGAAAAAATCAGATTCAAATTCGGGCGCATTGCACATTCCTTTAATTATAAGAGGAATTCACAGATTTATATTGATGGCTTACCCGACACATTATATTATCCTCACATTTACAAAGATACTTTAAGTACGTACGATTCGGTTTTTTATAAAAAAATTGAAAATACACTTTCCTGGTCAAGTGCAAATTACTTAAATATAAACCATGACCCGGCAGTGAAATTATTGCTTGGAATAAAACAGCAGTACATCGAAATAGCCGAGGGTGATGGGAAAAACTCGTTCAACAGCTTTATTCCTTATGGTTCGTTGAGCATTAGGCCGCATCCCAATTTAAAATTAAAATGCAACGCTTCGTATATTTTAACCGGTGAATACAATCAGGGAGATTTTGATATCAGCGCTGCCGTCATTCAAAACATACTGAAAAAGAGTCTTCTTAAACCGGAATTGATCATCAGCCTGAACATCAATAAAAATACTCCTCCATGGTTTTATCGGCATTATTATTCGAATCATTTCAGGTGGGATAATCATTTCAAAAAAATAAATTCCGGGAGATTGGGAATAAGTCTTAAAGTTTTAAACACAAAAGCCGGTGTTGAAATATGCAGACTAAATAATTATGTTTTCATTGCAACCGATACACTGGCGGCCCAATTTGATCAGGGCATTGAAATATTTAAGGCTTTTCTTAATAGCAGATTCAGAATTGGTAAGTTTGATATTGATGGTAAGTTTGTTTATCAGAAAGTATCTGATGACAATATTCTTCGTCTCCCTGCATTTATGGCCAATTTTACTTTTTATTTCAATTGGGTGCTATTCAAAGGAGCTTTGAAAACCAAATCGGGGCTTGATGTTTTTTATAATACAAAATATTATGCTAATGCATATATGCCTGTTTTAAGGAGTTTTTATCTGCAGAATGAAACAGAGGTTGGCAATTTTTTTTATGTTGATATTTTTCTGAATTTTAGCGTCAAGCGCACATTATTTTTCCTGAAGTTTCAAAATCTTATTTCTCTTTTTGGGATTAGGAATTATTATATGACACCGCATTATCCGATGCAGGATATTGCTTTCAAATTCGGAATTTCATGGCGATTTCATGATTAATGATGTATTTTCAAATACTGCAAAAGGCTTCAATTTTCGTTTTTTGTAACTTAAACAGTATATGTCTGATCCGAAATTAAAATACAGGCTGTTTATTCTGATATTTTTTATTTCAGGATTTGCCGGAATTATTTACGAATCCGTATGGTCGCAATATCTGCGAATATTAACGGGTCATGCCGCCTTTGCCCGCACTCTTACTTTAGTGATCTTTATGGGAGGATTGGCCATCGGCTCCTGGTTTGCCGGAAAAATAAGTTCACGGATAAAAAATCTGTTACTGTTTTATGCTTTTACCGAAGCAGCTATCGGCTTGCTCGCATTTTTGTTCCATCCTTCTTTTGTATTGGTCGAAAATGTATTATCCGCAAAAATATTCCCTTCGCTCGATTCCGTATTTACGTCAAATATTTTAATGTGGTTATTTGCTGCACTTATCACTTTACCTCAATCTGTTTTGCTGGGCGCAACTTTTCCTTTGCTGACCGGAGGAATAGTCAGGATGTGTAAAAAAAATAAAGGCCGAAGGATTGCCCAGTTATATTTTGTTAATTCACTTGGCGCTTCGTTTGGTATTCTGATTGCAGGATTTTGCCTTATTCCCGATTTTGGTTTACCAGGTGCATTAATTTCCGCCGGATTATTGAATTTCCTCATAGCCGGAATAACAGTCTTATTTTCTAAAAATACCTCAATCAAGCCTTTTGCTGTTCAGAAAAAATTTAAAAATGAACTTCCTAAAGGGAAAAACACAATTTATAAATTAATATTAATTATAGCGTTGTTTACCGGCTTATCGTCATTTATTTACGAAATTGGCTGGCTAAGAATGTTGTGCCTTGTTCTTGGCAGCTCGGTTCATGCTTTTGAGATTATGCTGAGCGCATTTATTTTCGGCCTTGCTTTTGGTTCCTATTTTATAAAATTCAGGATCGACCGGATCAAAAATTTACTTTGGACTCTTGGAAAGGTTCAGATATGGATGGGATTATTTGCAATTTTATCTTTAATTTTTTATAACCGCATTTTTAACCTGATGGCGTTTCTGCTTGAGGCTCTTTCGAGGAATGAACAAGGTTACGTTCTGTTTAATTTTTTCAGCCATTTTATTGCTTTGTTGATAATGCTTCCGGCAACACTATGCGCCGGAATGGCTTTGCCGCTTTTGATACAGGTTTTGCAAAACAGGGGACATGGAGAGGCTGTTATTGGAAAAGTGTATGCCGCTGATACCGCAGGTGGAATTTTGGGAGTAATAATAGCCATCCAGTTTCTGATGCCGGTGGCAGGCTTAAAAAATCTGATAATTACCGGAGCGGCGATTGACATAATTATTGGTTTGTTGTTGTTTTGGAAGGCGCGTGATAATATTTCAGTTAAAAAGTTTTTGTGGCTACCGGTTGTTTTATTCATTATTTTAATTTTTTCTATCATTTTTATTCATCCCGATCCTTTAAAAATGGCTTCCGGTGTTTACAGGTACGGCAAAATCAACGAGGACAACAAGATGCTGTTTCAGAAAGATGGTAAAACATCAACCGTTGCTGTTTATGAAACAAAAAACGGAAATATAGTTTTGAGTATTAATGGGAAACCGGATGCCAGTATTAACCGCTACAGACAAGTTTCGGGCGATGAAGCAACCCAGATTTTGCTTTCGGCTTTTCCTCTCGCAATTGAAGATTCGGTCAGGAATATTGCAATTATCGGCCTCGGTTCGGGAAAAACCGCCCATATTGCTCTAACCGATTTCGGGGTGCAAAGGGTGGATGTAGTTGAAATAGAACCCGCCGTGATTGAGGCTTCAAAATATTTTGAAGAATATGTTGAAAATATTTTTGTTGATCCGCGATGCAATATTGTTGTTGCTGATGCAAGAACGTTTTTCAATATTAGTAAAATAAAATATGATCTGATAATATCAGAACCATCAAATCCATGGATGAGCGGAATTGCTTCTCTTTTTTCAACCCAGTTTTATCAGGAAGTAAGTTCATCATTAAATGAAGAAGGACTTTTTGTGCAATGGCTGCATCTTTATGAGATGGATATAAAACTTATCGCCACAGTGGTCAATGCGTTTAGCCTGTATTTCGATGATTATTTTCTCTATTTTCTTGATGATGGCGATATGGCGTTAATTGGGAAAAAAAGCGGTAAGTTAAAAGCTCCTTCGGGCAGGATATTTCAAAACCCGGAAATGTCGGTTGAACTAAAACGTTTGGGAATCGTTGGTTTGGATGACCTGAAAATCCGTTTTATCGGCAATAAAGAAATCCTTGATCCGCTTTTTGGTTCCTTGTCGGGAGATGCAAACAACGATTTTTATCCTGTTTTGGAGTATGAAGCTCCGGCTGCCCGATTTTATTTCCGCACTGCCAACGACCTGAAGGATATAATTTTTTATCCGGTTCCAACACTTAATATTTTACTTAACCGGCAAATTCCCGACACTTTTCAAATAGGGCCTAATTATCCTTTCAACATTGCTGAAAAATATAAAAACGCAAAGGCGTTCAGTAAATATTTTCAAGCTCTTGCGGTGAATAATATTCCGGAGATAACAAATTTGGATGAGTATAATTTGATGATAGCAAATAATATCAGGATGATCAATTTTATTTCAGATCGGGACTTGCTCAGGAGAAGTGTTGAGCCATTCCTCATGCCTTTAGCCGAAGCTGTTATCCCGTACCTTAGCCCGGATGAATTAACGGAGATTTGGGATTTTATCATAGCATCGGAAAATTTTTCACTACTCACTGAAAAAGTCAGGATGATGGTGAAATTGTACAAAGCTGTTGGCAACAATCAATTTGAGGAAGTGATAAAAATAACGGAAATACTGCTGTCCAAAGAAAATATTCTTCAGACTTCCGAAAACGAATATCTTTTTACATCCGGAATGCTGGCATATTATAAAACCGGTAGGTTGCAAAAGGCAATGGATTTATGGCAGCGGTATCCTGACCAGACCAATCCACCCATCCAACTCCTGCTGCTTGGAAAACTTATTGAAAGAGAGACAAGCCGGAAATTCAGTTTATCGTATCCCTGATCTTTTCTTTTCCGATACTTTCTCGTTAAATATCCAATAGATACGGAAAGACAACACCTGATTATACTGTTTCCTTGTATTTTCAGAACAGTAGTAATATCTTTCCCGTATTTTAAAAATTGAGAAAGAATAACGAGCATTAAATTTTATTTGTCTGTAGATAGGAATTTGTATATCAAAGAGCCAGGAAATATCATTTAGTTTGTATGGTCCGTCGTTAAGAGTTGTTGTGGCAATCCTCACGTCATCTTCCCATTCTTTAACATCCACAAGACGTCCGTACGAAAAACCAGTGCCTGCTTTTAGGAAACGTTTGTCTTCAAAATGAATAAGGACGGGAACCTCCACGTAATTTAAAATAAGTTTATACTGATTATAATCGTGTTTTTTTTGGTAATCCATTCCCCTTCCGCCTTTTTTATGATAGCTTCCTTTTTCGGAATAGAGGGTTTCTAATGATAAACTCCATTTCTCGGACAGAGGCATAATAGCTGCTGCGCCTAAATTAAGGCCAACTTTATGAAATCCGAAAACATCGTCGCCCTGAACATTGGTGGTGTTGAAACCTGCAATGACCACGCCCATCATCCTTTGCCCGTAAATGTTGCAGGTTGAACTAAAAACGATTAGAATAAAAACTGCACGTAAAATGAATTTCATAATAGAAACCTTCAAATTTTATTCTTTGTATAACGAGTTTATAAGGGTTAAATTTTGTGAAGCCTGGAATTGCGTTTATTTCTTTAAAATATTTTTACAAATAAAAATTATTATATTTTTTTTGTAGAGATAATAATCTTCAATACACTTCGGGGACAAAAGTTTGCTCATCCATTGGCGGACGAATATAACCTTTACCCTCCGGTCTCGGTGGCAGTTCGAAGGGTTCCGGAGTAAGGTCCTCGTAAGGGATCATGCTCAGCAAATGATGAATACAATTAAGGCGGGCGCGTTTTTTATCATCGGCTTCCACAACATACCATGGCGAAACCTTTGTGTCGGTATAGGTGAACATTTCGTCCTTTGCCCTCGAATATTCTACCCAGAGTTCTCGTGATTTAAGATCCATTTGGCTTATTTTCCAGCGTTTTGTCGGATCATTAATTCTCGACTGGAATCTTCTTTCCTGCTCTTCAATACTAACAGAAAACCAGTATTTAATAAGAACAATCCCCGAACGTATCAGCATTCGTTCAAAATACGGGCATGAGCGCAAAAACTCCCAGTATTCATCCTTAGTACAAAATCCCATTACACGTTCCACACCAGCTCTGTTGTACCAGCTACGGTCAAAGATAACCATTTCGCCGGTAGCCGGCAGATGAGGTGCATAGCGTTGAAAATACCATTGGGTTTTTTCCTTTTCTGTTGGTGTTCCTAAGGCAACAACCCTGCAAATACGAGGATTCAGGGTCTGGGTTATACGACTAATAGTACCCCCTTTCCCTGCTGCATCTCGCCCTTCAAAAACAACCACTACTTTTAATTCCTTCAGCTTTATCCATTTCTGAAGTTTCACAAGCTCAATCTGCAATTTCCTGAGCTCTTCCTCATAATATTCTACAGATAGTTTTTTTTTGTGATTGTGATGTTTCTCTTTGTCATTTTTCATCGTTTCCGTGTATTTCTTTTTATTTGTTTAAAACTACTATAAATTAATCCGCCTTGCGCCATTTCCCGTTTCGGTTAAATAAAAGTCGGCTCTGAGTCCGGTTCTTTGAAAATATTTTTCACCAAGAATTTCGATAAAAATTTTTACTATATTTTTTTTAACAAGATTTACAGTACAACCTCCAAATCCGGCGCCTGTCATTCTGGCCCCTAACACACCGTTAATTTTTCTTGCTTCTTCAACCATTGCATCAAGCTCCTTTCCTGTTACTTCATAATCATTTCGTAAGGAATCATGGGAATCATTCATTAGTTTTCCAAATAATTTCAGATTGGCGTTTCTCAGGGCGGCAACGGCTTTTATCACCCTGTCATTTTCCGAAACAACATGCCTGGCTCTTTTTCTAACAGTAATATCCGGGATTAACTCCTCGTTCTGCTCGAATTGCCGGTAACTTAATTCTCCAAGTAAATTGATGTTGAATTTTTGCTTGAGATAATCAACAGCTATACTACATTCAGCCACCCTTTCGTTGTATTTCGAATCGGCTAATCCGCGCTTTTTATTTGTATTTGCAATAATCAGTGAACAATCCTTCAGTTTAAGCGGAGCATATTCATAATTAAGCGTGGCACAATCCAAAAACAGTGCATTATCTTTTTTGCCCATCCCAACAGCAAACTGATCCATAATTCCGCAATTCACACCAACAAAAGTGTTCTCAGCTTTTTGTGAAAGTTTTATCAGCTCGATTTTGTCAAGCCCTGCAAAAAACAATTCGTTCAAAGCTGTGGCTGTAACCATTTCGACAGAGGCAGAAGACGACAATCCTGATCCGTTAGGAATATTCCCCGAAAAAAGCATTTCAAGCCCGGTAAATTCAATGCCCTTTTTCAATAACTGATCCATAATGCCAAGAGGGTAATTTACCCACTTATTATCATCTTTTTCTGTAATTTTTTCAAGAGGAATATCTGCAGAATAATCAAAATTCAAAGACCGCATTTTCATAAAATTGTCTCCGGTTTTCCTGATTACAAGGTATGTTCCGATATTCAGGGCGCATGGCAAAACATAACCGCCGTTATAATCGGTATGTTCGCCGATAAGATTAACACGTCCGGGTGCAAAGAATAACTCCGGCATTTTTTCGGGATTTCCAAAAATCTTAAAAAAATTTTCAATTAAGTTGTCATATTTCATTTTTTTCAAATTTAAAACATCACAAAAATAAGTACTTTTGCTTTCGTTGATAAAAAAAAATGAAAATCTGTAAAATGCATAAAATTAAAACGGAATTTATCAGGTCATATCTTCTGCCGGTTTTTATATCGATATTGATTTTTCTTCCTTTACTATCTGAAGCCCAGATGAATTTTTCAAATACCTCCTCCGGATTTCTGGCCGGCTCTCATGGTGATAATGAAACTAAAAACGGGGATGGGATGAAAGGCTGGAAATTTGGAATAAGCATGGGCATGTATTTCGCCGGCAAAGAAACAGCCGATTTTTATAATGGCAGCCCTGAAAATGAAAATAATATCAAGTGGATATTAAATAACTATTATTGGTATGAAGAAATAAAACAACAACTGAACGGCCATAATATTTTAAAAATGCCTGATGATTCCACTCAATGGTGGATTTATTACCCTTATGGCATGAAATACAATGCCGCCATAACTCCCGGATTTTATGCGAAATATAATTTTAACAATTCCACAGGCGTTTTTATCCAGACCAATTATGTGAAATTAAAAACCAGCGGGTATTTTAATATGGCTATCGATTCGGTAACTTATACCAGCGAGCCTGCGCTTCGTACCGGTTATATTATCGGAAAAGAGGAAAGAATAAATATTGATGTCGGCATAAGTAAGTTTTATGATGTAAACGAACTGATAAAAATTTTTATCGAAACAGGATTAAACATAAACAGCACCCAGGTTCTTGAAAGCAGAATAAAGATAGGAGCTAAGGAGTATTCGATAATAAACCGATACGGCAAGTCTTATGTGCCAAATACCAATATGCAGGAATATAATGTTTACCAGGGTGGAATTGGGTTTGGGATATTTTTAAACGGGGGAGTTAAATTTGTTGTTAGCGATAATCTGTCATTTGACCCTGGTATTCAGCTTTATTGGAAAAACACCAAATTACCCCGTTATGATGATTTCGGAATGGATTTAATAATTTACCTCAGATTTATTTTCGGAAACATTTTGTAGATAAAAAAATATCACAAACTCTTTCCATCAAAAAGTCAGAAATGAATATCAATCCTAAAAATATTATTGATAAATATTATTCCAAAGGTTCGAAAGCACATAAGATACTTTTAACTCATTCTGAATGTGTTAAGACTCTGGCATTAAAAATTGCCGCAAACAACCGACATCTGAATCCCGACACAGAAATTATCGAGGAGGCAGCCATGCTTCATGATATCGGGATTTTTCTTACCTCGGCGCCAAAAATTGGTTGCTTTGGGAAATTTCCGTATATCTGTCATGGTTATTTGGGAAGGGAAATATTAGAAAAAGAAGGTTTGCCAAAGATAGCGCTTTTTTGTGAAAGGCACACCGGAACCGGGATTACCGTTGATGAAATCATTAAACAAAATCTTCCTTTACCTCATAGAGAAATGGTTCCAATAACTGTTGAGGAAAAGATAATTTGTTATGCAGATAAATTTTTTTCAAAATCAGGTAAACATTTAACTATCCCCAAACCATTAAAGAAAATTCATAAAAATCTCAGTAAATACGGAGAAGACAAAATCAAGAAGTTTGATGAATTTATTACAATGTTTGGAATTGATTATATTTACGGGGAAGTGCCTAAAGTGTCTAAAATGCCTAAAGTGAGCTAAAATTGGAAATAACAAATTGCCTATTGGAAAGGTGATAATTTTCGTAATTTAAATCGGCTCACTGAAGCATTTTCACCCGTCCAACCGCTCCAAGCGGTCAAACGGGTTTTAAAAATTTTTTCGAGTTCTGTCGCAGCTACGCTGCTTTGGTTTTGTGGTGTTGTTGTTTTTATTTTTACCATAATTTCATCGCTCTGCTATTTTATTTTGATAAAAATAATCCCGATAAGGATGGCATTATGGTAAAGAAACATTGGAAATGCCAAAAATTGGAAATACTTAAAATTTTAGCTCATTTCAAACTTTAGCTCACTTCATCCCCCGCTCCTGTTTAACCTGTCTATAAGCTGTATTTAGTTCCTGGAACTTTTCTTTTGCGGCTTTCTGAATTTCAGGACCGAGGTGGCTCACTTTGTCCGGGTGGTACTTAACTGCCATTTTACGATATGCCTTTTTTACATCTTCATTAGATGCATCTATTGAAACTTCAAGTATCTCGTATGCTCTTCCGTTTTCTTTAACAAACATTGCCCTGATAGATTTGTAATCGATACGATCGACACCGATATAACCGGCAATTGTCTCTATCACTTCAATTTCTTTTGGATGAGAACGGCCGTCAGCCATCGAAACACCAAACAGAAAATGAAGCAACTGAAGCCTTGAAGAATAGTCCATATATCGCCTGATCTGGTAAGAAACATCCCTAAGGTCAAAATCTTTTTTCAATATTTCGCGCAGCATCAGGATTTTTTGATTACTTTGTTCAACACCGAACTGTTGAATTAAAAAAGCCCTGACATATTCCACCTCCGATTTCAATATTCTGCCATCCGCTTTTATCACTGCCGCCGCTAAAACAATCAGGCTTACCGAAAAGTCGCCTGTTTGGGTTTGTTGTCCGTAAGCTGTAGTCTCTCCTTCGATAGGAGGCATATATTCGAATCCGCCCCTCTGCATATTATCGAACATCGACCCAAAAAAAAATCCTATCAAAGCGCCTATCGGACCGCCAAGAGCCCAGCCTAGGCCGCCACCAATCCATTTACCGTATTTTCCCATAATGTAAATATTTATTCCTGCAAAAATAATTATTTTCAAAAAATATAATAAATATCATTTATTTTTATTTGGTTATTAAAATAATATTACTTTTGCAAAATTATATATAATAAAATTTACTGTTTTTTTAATTTTTTAAATCAAATTATGAATATTTATGTAGGAAATCTTCACTATAATTTTGGCGAAGATGAAATAAAAGAAGTTTTTAAAGAGTACGGAGAAGTAACTTCGGTAAAAGTAATTACTGATAAATACTCCGGAAGAAGCAAAGGATTTGCCTTTGTTGAAATGGCAAATGACAAAGAAGCTCAAGCAGCTATTGATGAATTAGACGGAACTGAGGCTGGTGGTCGTAACATCAAAGTTAATCAAGCAAGGGAAAGAAACGACAGTCCCAGAAAAAATTTTAGATCCAATTATTAAAACCTAAAGTTATGCAAGGAAAAGTAAAATGGTATAATAATATAAAAGGATATGGATTTATTCAAACAGATGCGAATGAAGATGTTTTTGTTCACAGAACAGGCTTGGAAAATTCGTATCTTGGATTAGATGAAGGACAAGTTGTTGAATTCGAAGTAAAACAAGGAGACAAAGGACCGATAGCAATTAATGTAAAAAAGGTGAGTTAGATTATAATTTACTATTTATATAGAATTGTTAACTATTATCCGGAGCAAGATTTTACTTGTGAAAGGAAAAAAGAAATCCTGAAAATATATTATATTTTCAGGATTTTTTATTTTAATCAAGAAGATGAACAATAAGCCCGCTCCTTAATTTCGGTTCAAACCAAGTGGTTTTCGGTGGCATGATGTTTCCGGTGTCTGCAATATCGATCAACTGTTTCATGGATACCGGATACAATGCAAAAGCAGCTTTCATTTCATCTGTATCAACTCTTTTTTTCAGTTCTTCAAGTCCGCGAATACCACCTACAAAATCAACCCTGTTGGAAGTTCTAAGATCTTTAATGTCTAATAATTTATTTAGAATAAGATTTGACATGATTGTTACATCCAAAATCCCGATAGGATCGGAATCATCGTAATTACCTTCTTTTGCCGTCAGGGAATACCATTTTCCGCCAAGGTACATGCTGAAATTATGCAATTTGTTTGGCTTATAAATTTCAGTTCCTTTTTCTTCAACAACAAAAGTTTCGTTAAGTTTCCTGATAAATTCCTCATCGCTCATTCCGTTCAAATCGGTTACAACACGGTTATAGTCGATTATTGTAAGCTGATTATCGGGAAAATGAACAGCAAGGAAAAAGTTATATTCTTCACCACCCTTGTGAGCAGGATTATTATTTTTCTTTTCGTTTCCAACCAGCGCTGCAGCGGCAGTTCTGTGGTGTCCGTCAGCAACATAAGTATAAGGAATTTTCTCAAACAGAGTAATTATCGTATTTATAATATCCTGATTTTTGATCACCCAAAAATGATGTCCGATTCCATCAACTGTTGTAAAATCATAAACAGGATTATTTTCTTTCACGAATTTTTCAATTATCTCATCAATTTCTTCAACAGCAGGGTATGTGAAGAAAACAGGTTCCATATTTGCATTGTTAATACGAACATGCTTCATTCTGTCTTCTTCTTTAACCTTACGGGTAAGTTCATGTTTCTTGATAATATTATTCAAATAATCCTCAACGGCGGCACATCCAACAATTCCAAATTGTGTTTTTCCTTTCCAGGTTTGTGCATAAATATAAAGGTACTCGCCATCATCAGGCACCAGCCATTCGTTTTTACGAAACTTGTCAAAATTTTCTTTTGCTTTGTTGTAAACTTCCTGTGAATAAAGATTTGTGCCAACAGGAAGATCAATTTCCGGTTTTATAATATGTAAAAGAGAATACTTATTTCCTTTTGCTTCTTCTCTTGCTTCTTCTGAATTGAGAACATCATAAGGCCTTGATGCTAATTCAGCAGCTATTTCCACCAGAGGCCTTAATCCTTTAAACGCTTTTAATTTTGCCATGTATAAATAGTTAAATTGAATTTAAGATATGTTTCTGACACTAAAAATTAATGATTATTTTTATAGGAATTTTCACCGTTGGTTCGCTGTAATGAACCTATCAAAGCGCCAATCATTTTTGTTAATTCCATAAGTTGTCCGCGCGATTCTTCACAAGATGTTTCAGTCATGTAATTTAGCCTGTCGGCAATAGCCGTATAAACAACACATTCTCTAACTGCACTTTTTGATATTTTAAGATGAAAAATAAACTGAGTTTTATTTCTCGAAGAACCCTCGGCAATTTGTAAAGCAATTGTATGAGCGGCTGCAATAAATTTTAAGGTCATGCTGTCTTTTTCATTTTCGGGAAACAGACTTGTATTTGAATGAACCCATTCAATATAAGTAAGCGCCTTGTGATATACTCTCAAGTCTTCAAACTTGAAAAAAGTCATGGGTTTTTCTATTTGATTTTCCATAGTTATAAAGTTATATGTAGTTTGGTATAATAAGTTAAACTTTGATATTTACAAAATCAGACCTGACTAAAATAAATTTGTCATGCCCGATTTAGCGTGCAAAGGTATAAGTTTTAATTAAATCTATTTGTTAACCTGGAATGTTTTATCACCATTTTCAAAAAAGTTAACTATCTGTGTAGCTGAAGCAATCCCTGCATTAATATTTGCTTCTGCGGTTTGAGCGCCCATTTTTTTTGGTGTGAAGAAAAACCTTCCTTCGTATTTCCCGGCAATTTCGTCTTTACAATCAGGAGCAACGTCGGAAATATATTTGAAATCATCTCTTTCTGCAAACATTTTCAGCATATCTTCTTCGTTGATTACCTCTTTACGTGCAGTGTTTACAAGAACAGCATTTTTCGGCATTTTCGACATCAGTCCGAAATTAATTGATTTTTTGGTTTTTTCATTAGCCGGGATATGTAACGAAATATACTGGCAACTGCTATAAAGTTCATCTGCGGAATCAACAGCCTTAACGCCGTCATTTTCGATAACAGATTTTTCGATAAACGGATCGTATGCACTGATTTTCATTCCGAAACCTTTGGCTATCTGTGCCACATATTTTCCTACATTTCCATAAGCATGAATTCCTAAGGTCTTACCTTTTAATTCCGTTCCTGATGTTCCGTTGAACTGATTTCTTGCAAGGAAAACCATCATGCCAATCGCAAGTTCGGCTACTGCATTTGAGTTTTGTCCCGGGGTATTCATTGCAACAACACCATTGGCAGTTGCTGCTTCAAGATCGATATTATCGTAACCTGCACCGGCACGAACGATTATTTTCAGATTTTTACCGGCTTCAATTACATCTTTAGTGGCCTTATCGCTTCTGATAATTAATGCGTCTGCATCTTCAACGGCTTTAATAAGGTCATCCTGTCCGGCATATTTTTCAAGCAAGGCAAATTCATAACCTGCTTCTTTCACAATTTCACGAATCTTTTCAACAGCAGCCGGAGCAAAAGGCTTTACTGTTGCTACAAGTACTTTTTTCATCTGTTAGTTATATTATTATTATTTATGCTTTTTTTTGTTCAAATTCCTGCATTGCTTCAATTAATACTTTAACGGTCTCAATTGGAAGTGCGTTATAAAGTGAAGCTCTGAATCCACCAACCGAGCGGTGTCCTTTAATCCCCACCATTCCTTTTCCTGTTGCAAATTCAAGGAATTCTTTTTCGTGTTCTTCGTAGCCATCGTTCATAACAAAGCAGACATTCATAATTGAGCGGTCTTCTTTGTTTGGTACAGTGCCTTTAAACATTGGGTTACGATCAATTTCGTCGTAAAGCATTTGAGCCTTTTTAATATTGATTTTTCCCATTTCGGCAACTCCGCCTTTCGCCTTTAACCATTTTAAAGTTTGAACCGCTGCATAAACCGGAAGTACCGGAGGTGTGTTAAACATCGAGCCTTTGTCGATGTGGGTTTGGTAATTCAGCATGGTGGGTATTGCGTGGTCAACTTTACCGAGAATATCACGTTTTATGATAACGAATGTTAAGCCTGCGGGTGCAAGGTTTTTCTGTGCTCCGCCATAAATAATGGCGTATTTTGATACATCAACGGGACGGCTGAAAATATCAGACGACATATCTGCGACCAGTGGAATATTTATATCAAAATCTTCCCTGATCTCAGTTCCGTAAATTGTATTGTTTGTTGTGATATGAAAATAGTCGGCATCGGCTGGAATTTCATAATCTCTTGGGATGTAGTTAAAAGTTTTATCTTTTGAAGAGGCTACTTCAACAACCTCTCCAAAGAATTTTCCCTCTTTTATTGCTTTTGATGCCCATGAACCGGTATTAAGATATGCCGCTTTTTTGTTCATCAAATTATATGGAACCATTGCAAACTGAGTGCTGGCTCCACCACCTAAAAATAACACCGAATATCCTTCAGGAATTTTTAACAATTCCTTGAAAAGTTCCTGTGCTTCATCCATTACCGCAACAAATTCTTTACTGCGATGGGATATCTCCATAACAGATAGGCCTGTGCCTGCAAAGTCTTTAATGGCTTTGATAGTTTCTTCAAGAGTAAACTCAGGTAAAATTGAAGGGCCTGCATAAAAGTTATATTTCTTCATATTATTACTGGTTTTTTGTTAAATTAATAATTCAGATTAAACATCGTTGAAAAATTGAGCGGCAAAGATAATTTTTTTTAACATTATAGTTTTCAACATTATTTAAAAATAAATCCGAAAAAAGCAAATTGGTTATCAGCAACCGGCCCCCCCCAAGTGTAGATGCAATTTTTTTTTATCAAATAAGGGCATTTTTCATATTACAATTTACATTTCTGATAAATAACCATTTTAAGAATAGAACACGGATAACGCTGATTTGACTGATTTACACTGATTTT
>CBDUSJ010000016.1:0-15655 GCA_965369845.1 uncultured bacterium
TTAAATTTTATAAATTTTCACAAATAAAACTACCTTTGGTAGTTTGAAATCTGTGGCTATTAAAGTTAATATAGTGGCTGAGTAGTTACCTAATTTTTATATGATTTTAGTGCGAAACTTTTGTTATTGAATTATTTAAACTTCTGTCCTCAACCGATAAACCAATTATTGGCGGTGGCGATGGTAGTGAGTTAATAAGATAACATGAATGCTTCATACAAAAAGATGTTGCATTTTATAAAAAAAGAGAACGTAATCGCAAAAATAACGTTATATTTTCGATTACATTCAAAGTATCTACTATGAAAAACAAACGAGAGTAATTATCCTGATTTATTTGAAAAAGACAATTACAAGCCTGTATGTTTTTAAAAAGTAAAAACCTAAATCTAAATAGGACAAAGTAAAATATTACGATTAAAATTATATAATTATGAATACATTTACGATAGATCAAATCAGACAAAATGCTGATTTATTATTTTCAAATTATGGTAACGAACCGGTGTTATTGAAAAAGGGAGACAATCAAATGTTTCTGGTAATGCCTTTGCTGCCTGAACAATGGGAAGAAATATTCATGCTTTATATGGCAATAAAAAGTCAGATTGCTAATAATAATCTGCAACGGCAAAAAGGTTCTTTTGAAGAGTTTGATAAAAAATGGAGCGGTTTTATGAAAAATGTGCAGTTGCAAGACAATTGGCGTGATGATTATATTAATGATAAAATAAAGAAACACCGATGAAAGTATTACTCGACACAAATATAGTTTTAGATTATGCACTTTAACGTAGCCAATTTGCAGAATCCGCACGAGAGATAATTCAAATGGCTTATAATAATAATATTGAGAATTTATGTGGCTCTATGAAAGGGATGTTGTCATCAAGCATAAGTTTTGCGCAAGACAAACAAAATGAAATTGATTTGGAAAATAAAAAGTGGAAACAATGAAAACATATATTCTTGATGCCGTTGAAAAAAACTCAAACCTTAAATACAGAGTAAAAGGAAAAGATGGGAAAATTATCTTTTAAAACTTTACAATAGTTCTAATGGCTGGCAGGTATGGTTTGGATATTGAAATTTATACTTTAGCCTGAGATAAATGAAACAAAACATAACCAAAAGAAATTAATCACACCGGATCGACATCAATCACAACCCGCACAGATTTATCGGGGCAGGCCATTTTAAAATCATCGATGCATTTGCTGATCATTTCTTTCATTGACGCTGTTTCGCCAGACTTTTCCAGTTTTATCAAAATATCTTTCAGGTAAAGATTTTTAATTCTTGAGACTACCGGATATTCAGGACCCAGGATACGTTTCCCGAGAATATTTCTGAGGCTGCCGGCCAGTTGATTTGCCGAGCGATTTAAAATTTCCGGGGTTTTATGTTTTAGCTGGAGGCGGATCAGTCTGTAAAACGGAGGGTATCTGAAATTTCGCCGTTCCTGCACCTGGCTCCGAAACATCATTTCATAGTCATTTTTGATGACGTACCATATAACCTGGTGAGAGGGATTATAAGTCTGGATAATTACTTTACCTCTTTTATACTTCCGCCCCGCCCTTCCGCTAACTTGTGCCATAAGCTGAAAACTTCTTTCAAACGAACGGAAATCGGGATAGCTCATAAGGTTGTCGGCATTAAGTATTCCAACCACGCTCACATTATCGAAATCAAGGCCCTTCGTAACCATTTGTGTGCCAACGAGGATATCGATCCTTTTCTCCTCAAAATCGTTAATAATTTTTTGATAAGCATTTTTTGATCTTGTAGTATCAAGATCCATCCTGCTGATTTTTGCAGTAGGGAAAATCAAAGAAAGTTCTTCCTCAATTTTTTCCGTGCCAAATCCTCTCATCATCAGGGCGGTGTGTCCACATTCCGGACACCTGTCGGGAACTCTGGTAGAATACCCGCAGTCATGGCACTTCAGCAAATTAATATGTTTATGATATATCAATGTTACATCACAATTTTTACAAGAGGGCATCCAGCTACACGATTCACACTCAAGACGCAATGAAAATCCCCGCCGGTTTTGAAACAGGATAACCTGCTTTTGATTTTCAAGCGCTTCTTTAATATGACGAATAAGAACCGATGAGAAATGCGAACGCATTGTTTTTCTTCTTGTTTCGTTCCTCAGGTCAGCAACAATGGTCTCGGGTAACTGAAGTCCTCTGTATCTTTCTTTAAGATTTACAAGAGAATATTTTCCGGATATTGCGTTAAAATAGCTTTCGATTGAGGGCGTTGCTGATCCGAGCAGGGTTTTGGCATTATGTATTTTTGCAAGCATAATTGCGGCATCCCTGGCAAGATAATGGGGCGACTGGTTATATTGTTTATAGGACGAATCGTGTTCCTCGTCAATTATAATAAGACCAAGATCATTATAGGGAAGAAAAAGCGCCGACCTTGGACCAAGTACGATCTGGTATTTTTTGGAAACAAGCTTCGATTCTTCATCTTCTTTTATTACCATGTTCCATATTTCCACCCTTTCAAATTCGCTGTATTTTGAATGATAAACTCCGACCTTATCACCAAAATATTTTCTCAGGCGGTTAATTATCTGGGTTGTCAGGGCAATTTCGGGGAGAAGAAACAGTACCTGTTTGCCTTTCAGAATTGTCTCGTTAATCAGTTTAATGTATATTTCCGTCTTCCCGCTCGATGTAACACCATGCAGCAAAACGACATCTTTTTGTTCAAAACCGTCTTTGATCCGGCGATAAGCCTCCTCCTGGTAACTGGTAAGTTTAATGGAATTAACACTGGAAACTGCGTCATAGTTTTTTAAACGGCTGCTGATTTTGTCATAAGTTTCGAGTATTCCTTTTTTTACCAGAGTGTTTAATATTGAAGCAGATGTTTCGGCATTTTTAATAAGTTCCTGCCGTTTGATTTCCTTATGTTTTTTTTCAAATTTTCCCGATAACCGCAAAAATGCCATAAGCAATTCCAGTTGTTTGAAAGCTCTTTTCTCCAGTTCATCAAAAACCGTTTTCAGATTATTTTCATCATTGTATTTTTCTGCAAGCCTGACATAAGTTTCTATCTTCGGCCTATACTTTTCCCTGACTTCTTCTTCGATAAGGATAACTTTTTTTTCAATAAGGTTTTTAATAAGAGGAATCACTTTTTTAAATTCTACAATCTTCGACACCTCGTTAATTGTAAGCGAGTTTTGAATATCAAGCGCTTCAGCCACAAGGTATTCCTTTTCGTTAAGTTCTGAATAATCGCTGTTGAACGAAGGATTTTTGATAATTCGTGTTTCGCTGGCAAGTTTCATTGCCGAAGGCAGCGCAACATTCATTACTTCACCCTGAAAACTCATATAATATTTGGCAATCCAGTCCCAGAATATTAATTGTTTCTGATTGACGACCGGCACATTATCGAGTACCGAAAGGATATATTTTACAAAGTATCCGGAAGGAACATTCTCGTGAACTCTGCGAACTATTGCCGTATAGATTTTTTTTCTTCCAAACTGAACAACAACTCTTTTGCCTGGTTCAACTTCATCATTCATTATTTGTGGAATCCGGTAGGTAAACAAACCCGGAACAGGCAGCGGCAACAGAACATCCGCAAATAAGGTTATCCTTTCCACTATTTTTTGATAATAAGTTTTCTGCTAAAATTAAGATCAATAGTTTTAAAATTGATAAAATAGATACCTTCGGGTAAAGTTGAAAGATCGATACTTACATGTTTGTCAGGAGTAACAGATACATTTGCTTCGGAATAAACCATTACACCAAAGGAATTGTAAATACAAATTTCCGGAGTTGATTTTATAGCTCTTTGAAGAATAATTTCAAACTTACCATTGTTCGGGTTTGGGTAAATGGAAAATGAATTCTGTGTTAAATTATCCATCATTGTGCAATCATCAACCACTACTTCCTGCTGCGCAAAGTTTTCACATCCGTTGTTATCGGTGTAGGTGTATGTTAAAATATGAGTTCCGACTCCGGCAACTTCAGGATAGAACCATCCGTTTTCCACTCCCGTACCTGAGTAAACTCCACCGGCAGGACTTCCTTCGGTAAGAAGGTAAGGAGGTGAATTATGACAGAAATTTTCAATTGGCGCAAATGTAACTTCGGGCAAAGGTGCAATTTCGAGAGAGAGTTCATCTGTAATATTCTGAACGCACGGCTCAACCGGGAAACCGGTCAGAGTAAGTTCAACAGAACCGTTTGCAATATCCTCCGGGCCGGGATGGTAAATTGTAGATAGTGATGTCGGATTATCAAAAGCGCCGTCTCCGGAAGTGCTCCATACACAAAGATCGGTGTTTACAATAAAACCGTTGACAGGAACATCGGCGACATCTTCGCAAACCAACGTATCCTCGCCCGCCCATACTATCGGAAGATATTCTATAAAAATTGTCATCATATCGGTTAATGAATCACCACCGATGCTGTATGCTTTTAGAGTAAGGTCAACCAAACCGTTTGAAATATCCTGCGTGCCAAGGTTGTATATTGGATTTACAATGGTGTTATCATCGAAAATGCCATCACCGGACGTTGACCAAAATAATGAAATTGCATTGGCCACTAACCCGTTTATTTGTGGGGATTCTGTTTCACAAATAGTTATATCAGGCCCGGCGCTGACAACAAGAGTTTGTTCAGTGCTGGGCGGAAATATGATAAAGTCAACCCATCCACAATCCTGTCCGTTTTGCACTGACTGGTCTTTTTCATAAGTCCATTTGAATGTTTTCTCTCCGGCAGAAACAGGATAAGTCGCTTGTGCCCAGCCCTGTTCTCCCGACCAGAATCCTTTTAAGGAACCATCAATATAAAATTTTAAATAATCATAACTAGGCTCACTCGATACTTTATAATAGAAACTTATTTCACTATCGAATAAAATATCCATTGTAACAAAAACATTTGATGTTTCCAGATGGCCAATAGAACTTGATTTCATACAATAATTTCCTTCATACGGATTTTCACTATCTATCTGCCAATTAGCATTTCCACCAAAGCCCCATTCATAAGAAGAAAAATCGCCGGTTTCAAAATCTTCCACTATTAAACCTATTGTGATTAGGAATACATCGTAAGCCGAATATCCGTAATCAGCTTCTGCCAATATTTCAAACGGAGTTACATGCCCGATGGGTGTCAATTCATCAACTGAAATTTCAAAAACAACTGTACCGGAATTATAACCGGGAATTTCTTCAATGTTTCCAACCCCCTGAAGAATTGTAATAAATGGATCGTTGTTCACTAGTTCGGCAACAATATTAAAAGCAGTTCCGCCACCATTGTTATCGATATCAATATAAATATCGGCAGTCTCGCCCGGTTCAAGGTAGCCGTTACCTCCATCGTCAATCGTAATATTGCCGATTGCAAGTTCGGGAGCATAAGCTGTTAACTGGAACTGGCTGTTATAATTTTCCGTTTCTGCTTCTATTTCTGTTTCAAACAAAATATTGTGATTATTCGGCACCTGCATAGAAACATCAAAAGCAAAAGCATCGGGGAAAATAATCGTTTCTCCAGGATCGAAGGTTGCAAGGTTTTCCGTGCTGTCGGTCAAAATAATAAATTCGTCATTAATAGAAATATTCATTGAATAAGCCTCTATTACTTCCTCGCTAATATTCTGAAGTTCGATGGAAACACTCACACTTTCACCGTACTCAATAATATCATCATCTCCCGAAACAACGCTTACATCCCTGATTACAATATTATTGATGCCATCGGTGTAGAAGGGTAATGTTTTCATATTACGCATGCCATTAATATCTTTTATCAGGAAATCAATATCAACAACTTCATAAGGCTGTGTGGGGGTTCCGTATAATAATCCTTGCCTTGTAATGTCCAGCTCGGTAAGGTTATAATTCGGTTCAATAACAATTTTAGTATTAGGTTGAATATTATAAGTATTGGAAATATCGAGCAGATTAAAATTTTCAGCATCGCCCTCAGAAACACCGGCATGCCAATTTATCCAAAATGGAGCCTGGAGTTCACCATAAAAAAACTCAATTTTACCGGAAGGATAAATGCTTACCGCAAAATTATATATATCACCGCTTCCGTAATCGACGGCTTTCCATCTGAATGTTGCCTTGGAGGCATCGCCTTCATACCACATTCCACCTCCTGAAACTCCAAGTGGTTTACACATGTATGGGGCAACATTTCTCATATTTTTAAACAGGTTAAATTCATCAACCAGAAATGTCCAGGGATAATGCTGTTCATCAAACATAAGGTAGCCGTCGGTATGAACAGAAATTTTATCGTATTTTTTACCGTAAAAAGGGAAATAAAAATCTATCTCCTTTACAGCAAAACCGGAACTACTGCTTGATGGATACAATTGTTGTTCGTTTATTTGGGGAAATATTGAAGTAGTTGTATAATCTATATATTTTTGTTTGACGTTCCATTGATGAGGTTCTGTTCCACCGCTTCCTTCCATCTGACACTCATAAGGTTCGTTAATAGTAGCAGGGGGCAACTGTTCTGTGGTTATTTCCGGGGCATCGAAGTCAACAGTTGCATTTACTGACATCGTTGTCAGTCCGTTTTCAACAATAGGTACATTTGTCTGAGGACACTGTATTTCAATCAGGCCGTTAGTGTAATCCATAACCGACCAGTTGTTTATTTCTCCTGTCCCACTATTATCGACATCATCTTCATCAACCAATAAAAAATATTTTGCTTCGATATTACCATCAATAAATCCCAAAAGCGGAGTAACGTCAAGGCCAAATTCAATAGTCTTGTCAGCGGTTGATGTTCCGCCTTGCATATATCTGTTTCCTCCCTGGTAATTAAAAACCGCAAAATCGATGATGTAAGCCGGTTCAACAGCATAAGGGTCCGGGTTCACACCTGCAATAACTTTTAATTTATTTCTGGAAGTATGTGTCATGGTAATTTTATAAACCAGTTGTGGGTCGGTGAATTCTTTTGCAGATACGACATGAACCGACCGGTTCCAAACACCTCCCTGGCTCAAATATCTGCACAGCGCATTATACATAAGGTAACAAAAACCATTATTACCCCAGGATGTTGCGTAATAACTGTTTGCAAGTTTGACACCGCCAATTTCCCAGTCTAATAAATCAACAACACCATCGTTGTTAATGTCGATATTATTTGTATATTGACCGTCATTGTTGTAATCCCATCTTATTGAGTCGTGATAACCTACCACACAGAGACCATGATTAGCATAAGTTCCAAGACTTGTAATAACATACATTCCGGCTTCCGGGGTTCCGGCTGGAAGTGTTTGACTTACCGACATATAAGAACAATAAATATTACCACAACCACCTGTTTCAGAACCATCAAGATGATCATTAATCCAGTGTCTCAATGTTAACAGTCCTTCCTCGGTATCCAGAGGGATAGAATAAAAATCCCATATCCTGTTCTGCATAGCTCTGTAATATTCATCATAACCACTCATCCACCTTGAAACGCCTCCGTAACTCATCGTGCCGCCATAATCAAAAACATTCGGCGTGCCTATTTCTTTTATTATTGTCCAGCTATCGAAATAGCTGGCTGCCGAACCGCTTCCGCTGTTGCTGAAATTGAAAACAAAATGCGTGGGATACTGATTTTCGATTACATTAGCGGGAAGGTCTCTTAATCTATCTATCTCATAAGTAAAAGTATATCCAACGGCGCTGGCCTGTCCGCATTCCATACTCACCTGATTAAAAATGGGTCTGAAATATGGCAACTCCGAATTATCAACAACTACCGGCAGGTTTCGGTTTTTATACTCTTCCGGCAGTTTCAGAACCGGAAGTGAAACTTGAAACAATGAGTCTTTCTTGGTAAGAATAGTTACTTTTTCAAGTGTTATCTGGCGCTGGCTGCCATCCTTTTTATTAATCTGGGCATTAAGTTTTACAAAACCCGGCAGCACAAGTAAAATCAGTAAAAAAGAAATTTTTCTAATCATGTCCTAGTAATTTATAGTGTTTATTGTTAGTTTTTTAATGATTGACAAAAATACATAATATTCTAAAAAATTATATGCCTTTAATCAAATAAAGTTATTTATTTTTAATTTTGCCATGTTAATAATTACTGTAACCGTTCACAGAACACTGAAATTGGAAATTGGAAATTAGAAATTTGTGTTTTACTACACTCATTGTTAATAAGTAGGTGGCGCAATTACCGAATTTCATCACGAAAACTTTCGGGAAAAATTTCAGCATCTATATTTGCGCATTAGTAAATTGTCAAGTAGATTTTTGATATATAAAAGATGCCAAAAGGTTTTATATATAAGAACACTGAAATCCATCCACCCATACGGGCGGACAAATTTAGAAATTAGAAAAAAATGAAAAGAGTTTACCCCGTTGGATATTTTTATTTAGTTGATAGGTCATTATTTGAAGTTATTATCTTACGGGGTTAATCAACAGCACAAAAATATGATAATTCTAATTTCTAATTTCTAATTTAAAACCGTGAACGATTACAATTATTTTAAGTTATTTTGTTAATTTTTCTAAATATCATAAAATAAACAGGCAACCCTTTTAATTATTTGTAGTCAATAAAATAGTGATGAATAATGACTGACGCCGAACAGAAAATAATTGAGGGTTGCATCACAGGAAAGAGAAGGTCTCAAAATACGCTCTATAATAAATATTTAGCGACTCTCTTTAGACTGTGTATGCGATATTCGAACAATAAAGAAGAAGCTGAAGACATATTGCAGGAAGGATTTATAAAGATTTTTTTAAATATTAAAAGTTTTAGAAAAGAAGGGTCATTTGAAGGCTGGCTGAAACGAATCATGGTAAATACTGCTATTACGCATTTTAAACAGAATTTAAAACATCAGTTTCATACCGATGTTGATGAGATTGAAGAATTTCATATAGTTGAAGAACAGGAGAAAGGAAATGAATTTCCGGTTAATATTCCCACTGAAAAGCTGATGGGATTAATCCAAAGCCTCCCGAAGGGATACAAAATGGTCTTCAATCTTCATGTGTTTGAAAAATATACTCATAAAGAAATAGCAGAAATTCTTGATGTTTCAGTTAATACTTCAAAATCACAGTTATCAAAGGCAAGAAAATCTTTAGCAACAAAAATTTATAAATTATACGGAGTAAAAGAAATAAGATAGATTTGAATGAAACAGAGTTTTGAAAATATTGATAATATTTTTAAGGACGGCCTTGAAGATTATAAGCATATTCCTTCGTCTGGTCTTTGGAGCCGTATTTCCGGCAAACTCCTCCGTAAAGAGTTGGTAAACTTCAATTTCACTAATATTCCGGGGGGCTGGTTTAGTGTTGCCGCAACCGGAATTATTGTTGCTTCTCTGACAATATTCCTGTTTTCACCATTTACAAAAGAAAAACTTCCTGTCGAAAAAGAAATATTACAGAAAACCGAAAATTCTTTAAAACCTGAAAAGGAAAAATCCGATCAAATTCAATTATCAGAACCTGAACCCGTAGATAATATTACAATTCAGGTTACAGATGAAAATATCGCACAGGATAATATCGGGTTCCAACCGGATATAAATATAAATGAAGATATTATTCCGGAAATTTCATCTTCGGAATTTGAAGTACAAAACGATCGAAATGTTGAGTTTATCGAAGAAGTTACACAAACAAATGAAATTAGGACAGACGATGATGAAATTAATACGGAAACTGCACTTCCCGTTTTACCAGAAACAGTTGCCATTGTTGAAATACCTGATGCAGATGTAAAAGACGCCGGTTTAAATGAAAACGACAGAATAGAATCAGAGAAGCCAAAACCGGAAAATGTTATAAACATAAGTGAACTAAAAAATCTGAGCGCCAAGGATGCGCAGGTTCAGGATGTTTCGTTGAAAAGCGATAAATTAACCAAAATCCCGGAATCAG
Source organism: uncultured bacterium (assembly GCA_965369845.1). GTDB lineage: Bacteria > Bacteroidota > Bacteroidia > Bacteroidales > 4484-276 > CBDUSJ01. The sequence goes on from CBDUSJ010000016.1 coordinate 9,962, forward strand.
ATAAAAAGGATATTTTACTGACTGAAAACGAATCGAATGCTGAAAATAGCAGAAAATCAGGAAAAATTCAAAAGATGCATTCATTGTCGTTCAACTTTGGAAAATTCTTCAAGGGAAAATACAAGCCTCCAAAAAGACATTTCCAGGATGAAAAATATAATTACAGAGCCGGCAAGCCATTCTTTACATTATCGGCGTATTTCGGCCCCGAGTTTACCGAATACACCCGAACCACTTCAAAATCATGGGAAACAAATCTTTTGGGAGGTATTGGAATAAGTTATCAAAGCACAATGTTCCTGATACAAAGCGGCATCGAAATCAGTTATTCAAACGACGTTGGCGACTATATGGTTAATATGCAGACCTACGATAGCATTGGTTATTTTTACGATATCGGCTCCTTTATTATCGATCCTAACGATCCGAATTCAATTATTTTCCAAACAGAAATCATATCGGTATTTGACTCGATACAACACGAAAATTATCAACAGACAAAGAATAATTATACATATCTGCAAATTCCTTTATCTGTTGGATATAAAGCAATGGAAAGCGGGAGGTTCGCCGCTTATATTAAGGCGGGTGTAAGTTTGTCGGTTCTTTTGAATAAAAAAGAACAGGAACTAAATTATTATAATCCTAATGCAACAATAAATTATATCGACAATTATACACCATCCCGTATTAAAACATCTGTTCAGGCTCTTATCAGCGCAAGTTTTATGTTCCAGGCTACTGATAATTTCGGGATTTTACTCGAACCTACTTACAGATACTACATCAGATCGGTTTACGACCATAATGGCAAATCACTTAAAAACCCTTATTCCATCGGATTTAAAGGCGGTGTTTATTTTAATTTTTAACAAATGATACGAAAATATTTATTTCTGCTTCAATTTATATTAGTAGCGCTTTCAGTTTTCAGCCAGCCAATGAACATGAAAGCCAACGCTGATAAACTTGACATATCTATCGGCAACCCTGACGAAAGAAATTGCCATGCAGAATTTAATTATATAAAAATTGTTTCAAATCCGTTGACAATTTTATTTACCGATATTTCAACCGGTTCAATAGTAAATTGGAGTTGGGATTTTGGCGACGGAGAAACTTCAAACGAACAAAATCCCGTGCATACTTTTACCGAAGGGGGAGTTTACGAAGTCTGCTTTACAATTCAAACCGCAAACAACGCATGTGTGGATACTTATTGTGAAGATGTTTTTATAAATCAGAACATGTATGAATGCTACGCCGATTTCTGGGGTTATTATATACCGGGGTCATACCTCATGTACCAATTCAAAGATTACTCATACCCTTATGCAACTGCATGGGACTGGGATTTTGGCGATGGAACCACTTCTACCGAACAAAATCCCGTTCACTCTTTTGCCGAGTCCGGAGTTTACGAAGTCTGCCTGACAATGTTTAATGAAGATTTGAATTGCGAAGACACGAAGTGTTATGAGTTCCCTGTTGACACAGGCAATATAACAAACTGTAACGCTGATTTCTGGTGGTATCAACTCGAAGACTTTACTGTTCAGTTTGTGGATATGTCGTTCCCCTATCCTACAACATGGTTCTGGGAATTCGGCGACGGCGCTGTTTCGGAAGAACAAAATCCGGTTCACATTTATCCTGATACCGGTATGTATGAAGTTTGCCTTACCATGACTAATGAAGAGTTTAACTGTGAAGATACGCAATGTTATGAAATTTGGGTTGAAGGTGGAGGTTTCGAATGTATGGCAATGTTTATTTGGTATCCGGCGTATGAACCTTTCACTATCGAATTTTTTGACCTTTCGTGGTTTGAACCCGGAACCTGGCTCTGGGAATTTGGCGACGGAGAAATTTCAAACGAACAAAATCCCGTGCATAATTATGCCCAACCGGGAGTTTATGAAGTTTGTCTGACAATCCAAAACGCCGACAGCACATGCGTGGATACTTATTGTGATGAGGTTTTAGTAAATCAAAACACGTATGAATGTATTGCTAATTTCTGGGGTTACCAAGTGCCTGGCTCATATCTCATTTACCAGTTTCAGGATTATTCATTTCCGTATGCAACTGCATGGGACTGGGATTTTGGCGATGGAACCACTTCTACCGAACAAAATCCCGTTCATTCTTTTGCCGAGACCGGAGTTTACGAAGTCTGCCTGACAATGTATAATGAAAATTTGAATTGCGAAGACACACAATGTTATGATTTTCCTGTTGACACAGGCAATGTCCAATACGAATGCTTTGCTATTTTCTGGTGGTACCAAATCGAGGACCTTACTATACAATTCGAGGATTTTTCATTTCCGTTTCCTTCAACATGGTTCTGGGAATTCGGCGATGGAACTTTTTCGGAAGAACAAAATCCGGTTCACATTTATCCTGAAGCCGGTATGTATGAAGTTTGCCTTACCATGACTAACGAAGAGTTTAACTGTGAAGATACGCAATGTTATGAAGTTTGGGTTGAAGGTGGAGGTTTCGAATGTATGGCATTGTTTGAGTGGTTTCCGGGGTCTGAGCCTTTTACTATAGAATTTGTTGACCTTTCGTTGTTCGAGCCAGGAACCTGGCTCTGGGACTTCGGAGACGGAAATATCTCGCAACTGCAAAATCCAAATCATACTTATCAGAACAATGGCGAATATTTTGTTTGTCTGATGATATTTGATCCTTTCACGTATTGTGAAGATATTTTTTGCGATACAATTGAAGTAAGCTATACTCCAACCTGTGAGGCTTTTTTTGAATATGACTATATCCCAGGTGATCCGCTCTCAGTACAATTCATTGATATGTCGATCGGAAATATTGATGAATGGAACTGGGATTTCGGGGATGGAAACATCTCAGAATTGCAAAACCCAATTCATACATACAGCGAGGAGGGCACATTTAATGTTTGTCTTATAGTGACAGATTTGGTGGGGCCCTGCCAGGATATATATTGTGCAGAAGTGGTGATCGACGTTCCGGAGCTTTGTCAGGCCGATTTTAATTATTACCAGGATCCAAGCAATCCTTTCAGGTTTGTTTTTACTGATTTCTCAACGGGGATATTAAATTCCTGGCAGTGGGATTTTGGCGATGGAGCTATTTCTGAAGAGCAAAATCCTGTGCATATTTATGCTGATACAGGAGTGTTTCAGGTTTGTCTGTTTGTTTCAAATCCCGATTCATTAATTTTCTGCAACAGCACTTTCTGCGACAATTTATCCGTTACAGTTCCTGTTCCACAATGTAATGCAAGTTTTATTGCAGTTGTCGATTCAGGAATAAACAATCCTTATTATTATTATTTTAATGATGGATCAACCGGCCCGCCGGATATTTGGTTTTGGGAATTTGGGGACGAGGCCACCTCTTCCGAACAAAATCCCGAACATAAGTACGCAGGACCCGGAACTTATGAAGTAAAACTGACGATCACCAAATTAAACCCCTGGGGTGAAAACTGTACTGATACTTATATCCAGCAGCTCACAACCCCGGATTATTACCATGTCGGAGGGTTTGTTTATGCAGGCAATTTCCCTATTAACAATCCTACGCATAACGACGATACTGCAAATATTTGCATTTACAGAATGAATAATGATGAAATAATTCCTTTGGATACAAATTTTTTTACCGAACTTGGTCATTATTATTTTCTTAACCTTCTTGAAAGCAATTATTTAATAAAAGTTAATCTTACAAAAAATTCAACAAATTATAACAATTACTTTCCTACACATTTAGGCGGTTATTTCCATTGGCAGGATGCTTTGCCTATGGCTCTGTATGATTCGAGCCAATATAATGCCGACGTTCATTTAAACGAAATACCGGAAATTGATAATGGAATTGGTATCATTAACGGACAAGTGATCCATAATTTCAACAAATTCTTTGATGGCGGCCCTGCTTACAATACCGAAATTATTTTGTTTGATAAAGATAATATTCCATGCCTCTACACATATTCAGATGATGATGGCCTTTTTTCTTTTTTTGATCTTCCATTAGGAACCTATACTTTATTAGCCGAATCAGCAGGTTTGTTTACCGAACCGGTTACTGTTGTCCTGTCTGATTTAAACACGATAATTAACGGCCTTCAACTTGATCTGTACGATGACGGCCCAACTGCTATAGAAGAACTGTCCGTATCTTCGGATTTTATTATTGATATTTTCCCAAATCCCGTTATCGACAAACTCCAAATCAGAATTGTATCATCAAATGAAGAAAAGCTCGTTATTCAAATTCTTAACTTTGTCGGACAGCAGATTTTTTCCACCACTAAAAATATTCAAAAAGGCAATACTTTGTTTTCAATCTCTGCCGACACATTTGTACACGGAATTTATTTTATCCGGATATCTAACGAAGCCGGAAATATTAAGGAATCAAGGAAATTCATCAGATAATGGATATTTCCATTTACTTTGAGCCGGTAAGTTACGAAGAAATCAACTTCTTCGAAAATCCGGATAACGGCCGATTAGGAGATATTATCCAAACAACAGGTGAATTGGAAGAGATAAATAATTTATCTTCTTTCGATATTGCTATCCTTGGTATTAAGGAAGACAGGAATGCTGTGAATAATACGGGCTGTGATGAGGCTCCGCATGAGATAAGAAAATATCTGTATCATCTTTTTTCAGGAATTTATACGCCGAAAATTATCGACTTAGGCGATATAAAAAAAGGACAAAAAATCAGCGACACATACTTTGCACTAAGATCAACCGTAACCGAACTTCTTCGTTCAAATGTTATCCCGATACTTATCGGCGGCAGCCAGGATCTTACTTATCCGCTTTACCAGGCTTATGAAACCCTTGAACGAATTATTAATATGGTAAGTATTGATAATTCTTTTGACCTTGCCAAATCAGATGACCATTTTGATTCGAAATCATTTCTTTCAAAGATCATCCTTCACAAGCCTAATTTTTTATTTAATTATGCCAACATCGGTTACCAAACATATTTCGTAGCCCGCCATGCTGTTATATTGATGGAAAACCTGTTTTTCGATATTCACCGGCTTGGCAATATCCGCAACAATCTTGAAGAAGCCGAACCGATAATCAGAAATGCCGATTTAGTTACCTTCGACATTTCGGCGGTAAGGCAGACGGATGCTCCCGGAAACGGTAATGCAAGCCCCAACGGATTTTTTGGAGAGGAGGTTTGTCAACTCACGAGATATGCCGGTATGAGCGATAAAGTGTCATCTGTCGGGTTTTTTGAAACAAATCCCCGTATTGATAACAAAGGGCAAACAGCACACCTCGTTGCACAAATGATATGGTATTTTATCGATGGTTTTTACAACAGACAAAATGATTTTCCGTTACAAAACAAAGATGGATTTGTTAAATATATTGTCAATATTCAGGATTTATCAGAGGACGTTGTTTTTTATAAAAATAATAAAACCAATCGCTGGTGGATGGAAATTCCTCTTACCGAAAAAAAACATTCTATTTACGAACGTCATCTGATGGTGCCTTGTTCTTACAACGATTACCAGACAGCATGTAAAAACAATTTTCCTGACCGATGGTGGAAGACCTATCAAAAGCTAATGTAATTAATGGAACTACCATGAATTAATGGAAAAATGATAAAAGGTAAATCCATACGGACTTCTTTCAGTCGTTGGAATATCCATAC
>CBDUSJ010000017.1:0-15242 GCA_965369845.1 uncultured bacterium
GACTTCTTTCAGTCGTTGGAATGTCCATACGGACTTCTTTCAGTCGTTGGAATGTTGGAAGAATGGAAGAATGGAATATTGGAATATCCATACGGACTTCTTTCAGTCGTTGGAATATTGGAAGAATGGAATATCCATTCATACGGATACATACGTACTAATGAAACGAAGTGAATCCGTATGACTAAAAGGAATCCGTATGGATGGACTTCGTGTCACTTGCTTCGCTTCGTATGACTGAAAGAAATCCGTATGGACGGACTTCTTTCAGTCGTTGGAAAAATGGCAGGAACAATCCATCATTTCAATAAAAACACTTTGCCCATTAAAATAACAGTAGAATTTCGTTTTTTTTTAAAACCAAAAACCAAGATTAAAAAACAACATAACAGTTGGGTTAAGGTTAGAGCCCATAACAGTTAATTCGACAGGGCCAATAAAACTATTATAACTAACAGTGAGTCCATAACCACACATGAAATTCTCGGATTTAAAAACATCATCAATCTCCATTTCATTGACACCTACATCTGTCCTAAGTTTAAGGTACATCTTCTTATAAAAATTATATTGAAGTTTCATTCTTGCAATTCCCATATAATATCCAAAACTCTGAATAAACTGCACGCCTGTAAAATCAACATAAGTATCAATGTAGTTATTTGGATTTAAACCTCCGGCAGCATAAAGATGCTGAACAGGAATATCTTTTTGTTTGATAGCGCCACTTGCAAAAAGTCCGGGATTTAGAACAAACCTATCGGAGAGCTTAAAATAATGATTATATTTTAGGTAAATAATTACTGAATTGGTAAAAATATCACTGGTCCAGTTTTTTGATAAAGGCATGACATATTCAACTCTAAAATCAGATTTGAAACCATTTGTCGGGAAATAATAATGATTTCTTGTGTCAGCGCTAAATGATGCAAATAAAGTGCCGTAGCTCGAGAATTCTCCGTATTTATCTAACAGTGTGTCTATCTGTATTTCCTGCTTAAATCGAAAATATTCATATTCAAATCCTGCCCTGAAACTGTACAGGTTTTTCATAACGCTGTTAACAAAAACGGAACTTTTATAATTGATAAATTTATAGTTGTTAACTTTTACATCCTTCTGATAATAATCGAAATCAAAAGAATATAAATCGAGTTTTACACCAAAACCCGGTTTGGCGCCATTATCAATCATATACAATGCTCTCAATCGCGGGTTTGTTCCTAAAACAAGATTTGCAAACAGCTTTGTCCGCTTCCCAAGCACATTTCTGAAAGATCCGTTTACCAACAAACTTCCCAAATAATCATTGTCATAATGTACGCCAGCCGACAGGTAACCCGGGTCGCTTTCTTTAATATCTATTATCAAATTTGTTCCATTACCTACTTGCTCAAATTTGTAAAACACATGTTGAAAAAAACGGGAACCATACATCAAATTGATATTATGTTCTATTTCATCTATTGAGATGTATGAGTTTTTCACTTTATCAAAAAAATTCTCAAAATATTTTAATGATATTTTATCATATCCTTTATAAATTACATTATTAACAAAAACAGAATCAAGAGGTTTTGTATTATATGTTTTTATGGGCTTGTCTTCAATGGCATTTAACGAATCGGCCAACGCCTTGAGTTTATCAAAGTACATTCTGCCAACCCTCTCGCCAATAGCAATAATGGAATCGCAGTTTTTAAAATCCATCATTCCGTAAGGCATTTTGATAGGAATATAAAAATTGGTAAGTTTATAACCCTCTTTATTTGCTGCAATCCTGTAATAACTTGATATTTGATTTAGCACTGCTGTAATTGAATTCAGCTCATTAATATTTTTTTGTAATCCCGATTGGACATCAAGTCCCACGATGATCTGCGCCCCCATTTCTTTTACCTTTTTCACCGGGTAGTTGTTAACAACCCCGCCATCCACCAGATAATCCCCTTCATATTTTGTCGGGGAAAAATAACCCGGTATCGACATGCTCGCTCGGACAGCCATTGGAAGATATCCTTTGTTGATGACTACTGCATCCCCATTTAGCAAATTGGTCCCGACACAAAGAAAAGGTGTTTGCAAATTATTGAAATTTTCAACATCATAAGCCGGTGAAAAATAACGGTTAAGCATAAGGTTAATGTTCTGGCCTTGATACAACGAAGCCGCCATGCCAATCTTTTTCTTCTTTATAGGGAAAGTAACAATGTATTTTTCACCAAATTCTTTTTCTTCGTAAGAAATATATTTCCTCGCTATTTCGTCTTTCATTAAAGCGTCCCAATCCTGACCCCTTATTATCGCAGCAATGGAATCGGGGCCGTACCCGATAGCATAAAGTCCTGCCATGATACTGCCGATACTTGTTCCACCGATATAATCAATTCTCAAACCGGCTTCCTGTATTACCTTCAGAAGGCCGATATAGGCAAAACCTTTTGCTCCGCCACCACTCATGACAAGTCCGACAGTAGGCCTTTTTGATTTATTGTTCTGTGGTTTGTTTTGAGAAAAAACATTAAGACTAATATTTATAACAATAAGGATTATCAATATCAGGATAAAGAATTTTTTTCGTATCATAAGCGAGGATGTTTAAATGGGTTCGACATAATGCAAATATAAGTCGAAAAATTGAAAAGTATAGACTTCTTAAATAATGCTTACAAATGTTTTATAATTACCTGATTTTCTTAAATATAAATAAAATATATCTGTGAAAATCTGAGAAATCTGTGGCTTGATGAAAATACAAAAGATACTGCCACAGATTATACTGATTAACACAGATTTATTTTTAAGAAAAATCTGTTAAATCCGTGTTCTATTCATTAAAAAATGTTCAAATATTATGTAGTGTTTATTCTTAGTTTTAGGAAGTCTAAAAGTAAAAGTATTAATTCAAATTCTCCTGAATTTTAAAAAATTAAAAATCCATAATTAAAAAATTTATCCTTTTTTTTAAGAATGTTTCTATGAATAAATTACTTTTGGAAAGATTATTATTCGAGGATTTTTTTAAATTATTATTATTTTTATCCTGATTAAATTATGTTTTCCATTCTGGCAATGATGGTCCGGAAAATTAGAAAGGCGCTAACCGATTATTTTATATATGCAGAGACAAAAAAAGCAAAACGCGAGAGAAAAGTTATAAACCTGAATGATGCTCAAAATGTCGGGATTTTATTTTATCTGGATGATGAAAAAAAATATAGAACAGTCGAAAAACTTATCAATTCTCTTGATGAACAGAAAAAAAAAGTCAAGGCTATTGGATATGTTCCTTCGAAAAGATATCCTAATTATTACATGGCAAAGTTAAAAATTGATGTTATTACTAAAAAGAACCTGAACTTATATGGAATCCCTAAAGGCGGTTTTGTGAAAGAATTTATTAACAGTGATTTTGATATTTTGTTGGATATTAACACCGGTAAATATTATCCTTTAATATTTCTTGCAGGCGCATCAAGAGCAAAATTCAAAGTTGGTATGTATGACAAGGAACTTGTAAAGATTTTTGACTTTATGATTTATAAAAAAGAAGATATGAGTTTTGATGATTTTACCGACTCCATGTTATATTATTTAACAGTAATTAATAAATAAAAAAAATGAAAAACACATTCAGAGGCACTGGTGTAGCTATTATCACACCATTTCATAAATATGGAACAGTAGATTTCGGATCGCTCGAAAAAATTATTGAGCATATTATCCGAAACAAAGTTGATTATATCGTGGTTCTTGGAACAACAGGCGAAACCGCTACACTCTCAGAAGATGAAAAAACTGCGATTGTTGATTTTGTTGTTGAAATAGTAAAACAGCGTGTACCGATCGTTTGTGGAATGGGTGGGAATAATACACAAAAAGTTGTAGATACTATAAAATCAACAACTTTTGACGGAATTGACGCAATATTATCGGTAGCGCCATATTACAACAAACCTCAGCAAAAAGGAATTTACTATCATTATAGAACCATTGCAAGCGCATCGCCAATACCTGTGATACTATACAATGTGCCGGGCAGGACAAGCAGTAATTTAACCGCAGAGACCACCCTGCAACTTGCAAATGATTTCAGCAATATTATCGGTATTAAGGAGGCTTCGGGAAATTTTACTCAAATAATGAAAATTGTAAAAGACAAACCTGAGAATTTTTTGGTCATTTCCGGAGACGATGCCATTACACTTCCACTTTTAAGCTTAGGCACCGATGGTGTGATTTCGGTTATTGCCAATGCTTTCCCCGACGAATTCTCATCTATGGTAAATTTTGGTTTGAACGGGCAGTTTGATAAAGCGCGTGAAATACACTTTAAATTGATAGATATTATTAATACAATTTTTGAAGATGGTAATCCTGCCGGAATTAAAGCAGCGCTTCAAATAATTGAACTTTGTCAGAATAATTTGCGTCTGCCTGTCGTTAAGGTGAATAAATCAGTTTATTTGAAATTAAATAATCTTATTAAAAACTATTTAGAAACTAAAAATAACTAAAATGAAATTTACAAAATTACTATTAGGTTTTATCATTCTGTTTGTTCTAAACCCTGCATCAGCACAGATAGTAAAAGAAATTCCTGCTGAAATTGAAAAGCAGCTTACACAAAAAGGCGAAATTTATTTTGTTTTTGAAAAAGGTGAAATCCCTGTGGAACTAATATCAAAAATGGTTTCAATCGACCAAATAAAAGAAAACAAAATTTATGCTTATGCCAACAGTAAAGAATTTGTTCAATTCCTGAAACTTAACAGTGAATTTGAACTCCTTCCTCATCCAGGAGAATTACTCAAAAACCCAAGGATGCTCGGCGATATTAAAGAAATTACGGACTGGGATTTTTATCCGACTTATGATGCTTATGTGGATATGATGTATCAGTTTGGAGAAGATCACCCTGAAATTTGTGAAGTTTTTAGTATTGGATATTCAGTTGACGGCCGCGAATTGCTGATGGCAAAAATTTCGGATAATGTCGGTGAAAGAGAGAATGAGCCGCAGTTTCTTTATACGGGTCAGATGCATGGCGATGAGATTGTTACATATATAATTTTTCTTAGACTGATAAACTACTTACTTGAAAATTACGGAACAAACGCGGAAATAACAAACCTTGTGGATAATATCGAAATTTGGATAAATCCATTGTCAAATCCTGATGGCACTTACGCCGGCGGAAATAATACCGTAACCGGCGCTACTCGTTATAATGCAAATTATGTAGATCTCAACCGGAATTATCCTGACCCCGAAGATGGTCCTCATCCTGACGGGAACGAATGGCAGCCCGAAACAGTGGCCTTTATGCAGCTTGCCGATGAGCAGAATTTTGTTATGTCGGCAAATACTCATAGCGGCGCCGAACTGGTTAATTATCCATGGGATACCTGGGCACAACTTGCCGCTGACGACGACTGGTGGGTGTTTGTGTCGAGAGAGTATGCAGATACCGTGCATGCGTATGCTCCTGCATATTATTTAAGAGATATGAACGATGGTATCACAAATGGTTATGCCTGGTACACGATAAATGGCGGAAGGCAGGATTTTATGAATTATTTCCATTACTGCCGTGAGGTAACAATTGAACAGTCATCAGTAAAAATGCTTCCCGCAAATCAGTTGCCCGATCACTGGGATTGGAATTACAGGTCGCTGCTGAACTATCTGGAGCAGTCGCTCTTTGGAGTACAAGGCATTATTACCGACTTGGAAATCGGAAATCCTCTTGTTGCGAAAGTATTTATCGACGGTCATGATATCGACAATTCGTTTGTATATTCCGATGATGAACTCGGAAATTATTATCGTTTGCTTTATGAAGGTAATTATAATATAACTTTTTCAGCTCCCGGTCATTATCCTGTAACTGTCGAAAATATAAATATGAGTAAGTGGAACGCCACAATTGTTAATGTTCAGCTTGATCCGGGTGCGCTGTCTGCAGATTTCAGCGCTTCTGCAACTAATATCGCAATAGGTGGAAATGTTAATTTTTATGATGACTCATTTGGAAATCCGGTTTCATGGCTTTGGACTTTTGAAGGCGGAGAACCTTCGATATCAACTGAAAGAAATCCGGAAAATATTGTGTATTCAACAGAAGGAAGTTTTGACGTTACCCTTGAAGTAACAGATTCGGGAGGAAATACCGAGTCGATCACTAAAGAAGATTTCATTACTGTAAATGCTGAATTTCTGATGAGTAATTCAAATGTTACTACTTGTGCGGGAGTGTTTTTTGATTCGGGTGGAGAAAATCAGAATTATTCCGATAATGAAGATTTTACTATGACTTTTTATCCCGAAACTACCGGGGGAAAAATAAAAACCGAATTTCTTGAATTTAATGTTGAGTATGAATCAAATTGTGAATACGACTGGCTTAAAATTTACGATGGAGTTACAATTTCAGCGGCGCTGTTAGGAACATATTGTGGGATTGATTCGCCGGGCACAGTGGAAGCAACAAATGAAGATGGCGCTCTTACCTTCCAGTTTCATTCCGATTATTCGCTTAACGCACCAGGTTGGAAAGCCCTGATAAGTTGTTCCCTTGCACCGACAGCTCCCACTGCAGATTTTACCGCTGACACAACTCATATTGTGATGGGTGAAAGTATTCAGTTTACCGATATTTCAACAGGCGGTCCCACAAGCTGGCTCTGGAGTTTTCCCGGTGGCACACCGGCAACATCAACCGAACAAAATCCTTTGATTACTTATCAGGATTGGGGATTGTTTGACGTATCTTTAACTGTTGAAAATGAATACGGTTCCGACACCAAAATTATTGAAAACTATATTAAAGTTGATAGCACAATAGGAATAGACGAGTTGTTTCAAAATGATATAAAAATTTATCCGAATCCCGTTAAGTCAGGATTTATCTTTATTGAAACGGAAAGTAAAATGATCTGTGTTTCGTTGTTTGACAGGATTGGAGTAAAAGTATTAGATAAAAAAGTACAAAACATTTCAACAAGCCTTAACCTGAAAAATCTTGAATCAGGCATTTATTTTCTGGAAATTCAAACAGAAGAAGGCGATTATTCAAAAAAAATTCAAATAATTTATTAATCCCGGATTTATTGTAAAGAACCATGAGAAAAGGTTTGCTGGAAATTATTGTGTTTATTTGCGGTGCTTTGGTCATGGTTTTCGAGCTTGTGGGGGCAAGAATATTGGGGCCGTATATCGGAACTTCCCTGTTTGTCTGGACAAGTCTGATAGGCATTATTCTTGGCAGTCTGAGTATCGGGTACTGGCTTGGCGGCATTCTTTCCGACCGTAAACCTTCATACACGATCTTTGCGATTATTATCTTACTTTCCGGAATTTTTATTTTGATAACTGCTATTTCGAAGGATTTTACACTTCGGTTCCTCACAGCAAGATTTACTGATTTGAGATTGTTATCGATACTTTCATCGCTTATACTTTTTGCGCCCGGGAGTGTGTTTCTGGGAATGGTTTCCCCTTATGCCGTAAGGCTGAAACTTAAAACAATAAACACATCAGGAACCACCATCGGCAACCTTTATGCAATTTCAACAATTGGCAGTATTGCGGGAACATTCCTTGCCGGGTTTTACCTTATTCCGACTTTTGGAAATACTCTTATAGTATATTTTTTATCAGTTATCCTGTTATTGATTTCGGGTTTTCTGGGGGTAATAAACAAAAGGTTGATATTGTTCTTAATCACAGTAATTTTTTTAGTAATAAATGTAATATTTTATCTCCGGCACCTGAACAAACAAACGGCCTACATCGATGTTGACACTATGTATAACCGTGTTCTGATATATAATACTACGGATCATAAAACCGGCAGGAAAATTAAAATGCTCAGAATTAACGATGAACGAAGCGCTGCTATGTTTCTTGATAGTGATGAATTGGTTTTTAAAGTGTTAAATTATTACAATCTTGCGGCTCACTTTAAACCTGATTTTAAAAACAAACTGATGATTGGCGGTTCGGGATATTCTTATCCGAAGTATTTTCTTAGCAAATTTCCTGATGCCACTATCGATGTTGTTGAGATTGATCCTGCTTTAACAGAACTGGCCAAAAAACATTTCGGATTAAAAGAAAACCGGCGTCTGAAAATAATTCACGAAGATGGAAGAACATTTCTAAATAATAACATTCGGAAATATGATGTGATCTTTATGGACGCATATAAATCCCAGTTAACAATTCCTTATCAGTTAACAACTTTGGAAGCTGTCAGGCTTCAGTATGATGCACTAAAAGAAAACGGTGTTTTGCTTGCAAATATCATATCGAACATCAGGGGGAAAAATAACCTCTTTCTTTTAGCAGAACTACGGACTTATAGAGAAATCTTTCCGCAGGTGTTCCTATTCGCTGTTGATGACCCTGAAGATCATGACCGCTTACAGAATTTAATGCTTGTTGCTTTAAAATCAGATATTGAACCTTCATTCAGCAATTTGGATTCAACATTGAATATTTATCTAAAAAATAAGGTGAATTATCCGTTTATCCTGAATCTTCCCGTATTAACGGATGATCATGCTCCTGTCGAGTTTTATGCCAATAAAGCGATAAAGGGATTTTACGATAAGGATTAACCAATTGGGACGCCAAAATCGAAAATTATTCTGAATGCTATAAGCAGGCAAAGTGTAATGATTAAAAGTTTTGTGTTAAGTTTTATCCTGATTGGTTTTTCTTCAAAGAAAAAAGTTGGATACGATTTAAACCTCATAAGTATCGGGATTATCGTGAGAAGCATCGTTAGTGATATAAATAAATCGTAATAAGTGATCCCCGGAATTTTAATGAGTATCACTATTGCAGTTCCGATAACAGCAGGAAAAACCATCTGACTGAAAACAAAAAAAAGCCTGCTATGTTCGGTAAGCTGGTTAAAGTAGGAATTGGCAGAAAACAGAAACAATTTTGTTGTTAATACTGCGGCTATTAGAATAATTGCCAGTGAGATTAAAGATATCACAAGTTTACTTGTGTCCATGAAAAACGAATACATCATTACATAGCCAATTCCTTTTTCAATCAGAGAACCGACAAGGATAGCGCTAAAAAACATAATTATTCCGTGAAGAAATCCCCAAAGGAAAAACAACTTGAATGTAGAGGTTGAGGAGATAAAATTGAAGTATGAAATAAGCATTACAATACCAAAAACCAATGAAATAAGTGGCCCCAGGCTGTAAAGTAATTTTACCGCATCGGCTACCCAGTCAGTTTCATTAATTGTATAAACAAGTTTGTAATAATAAATTATAGTGGTATAGTCATATTGCATAGCTGCAATTGCAGTAGCGAACTGGGCTATAAGATGGAGAAAAAGGTAAGACAGGATAAACCAGCAGGTTGAATTTATAGCTATCTTAAAAAAGTTACTTGCGGTTCTTTTATTTTTATCTAAAGTTTCATCCATGTTATGGAAAATGTTAAAGTTATGTGTTATATAACTTTATCATTCTGCTACATTATGTCTTTAACGCTAATGATCTTCTCGGGAGAATATTTGCCTTTTTCAAGGTTTTTTTTAATTTTTGAAAATGCATTAATTGTATATTCCACATCTTCAAGTGTGTGAATAGCAGTAGGAATAAGCCTGAGTAGAATAACGCCTTTCGGTATAACAGGATATGTAACTATAGAACAGAAAATATTAAAATTCTCTCTTAGATCGTAAGTAATTTGTGTGGCCTCTGGAATTCCGCCTGACAGGATTACCGGAGTAACAGGTGATTCAGTATTCCCGATGTTAAATCCATTTTCTCTCAATCCCTTTTGCAGAGCGTTAACAATTTCCCATAGTTTCGCTTTTAGTTCCGGTCTTGTTTTGAGTATTTCAAGGCGTTTAAGCGCTCCTATCACCATCGGCATGGGAAGTGACTTAGCAAAAATCTGCGAACGCATATTATATCTCAAATATTCAACCACCTCTTTTTTACTTGCAACAAAAGCGCCTATGCCGGCCATAGCCTTTGCAAAAGTTCCGAAATAGATATCCACTTCATCCATCACATCGAGATGTTCACTTGTGCCTGCCCCTGTTTTCCCCATTGTGCCAAAACCATGCGCATCGTCAACAAGAAGACGGAAGTCATATTTCTTTTTTAATCCGAGAATTGCGCGAAGATTACCAAGATCGCCTGACATTCCATACACACCTTCGGTTATCACAAGTATTCCTCCGCCTGTCTGAGCTGTAATTTTTTGTGCTCTTATAAGCGCCTTTTCAAATTTTTCTATGTTGTTGTGCGGATACACAAATCGTTTTCCCAAATGAAGACGGCAACCATCTATGATACAAGCATGGGCTTCCGAATCGTAAACTATAACATCTTTACGATCGACAAGTGTATCGATAATGGAAACCATTCCCTGGTAACCGTAATTAAGAAGATAAGCATCTTCCTTTTTTTCAAATTCCGCCAGCTCGCGCTCAAGTTGCTCATGATAGCTTGTATGTCCCGACATCATTCTTGCGCCCATCGGGTAAGCAAGTCCCCATTTTTTTGTCGCTTCCGTGTCAGTTTTTCTTACCTCGGGCAAATTCCCAAGACCTAAATAATTATTAAGGCTCCAAATCAACCTTTCTTTACCCATAAACATCATTCTATTTGAAAGTTCGCCTTCAAGCTTTGGAAACATAAAGTAGCCCAAGGCTCTTTCGTTGAACTGGCCGAGAGGACCCATATTTTTTTCAATTTTCCTGAAAATATCAATGTCTTTTTTTTTGTAAAAAATTTTAGAATGCGCAAAACTATAACTAATTTATTTCATTGTCAAATTATAACAAAATATAAATGTAACTAATCGGAGATTTTTAAAAGGGAATAAAGGCTAAAAGCTAAAGTAAAAAGGCTAAAGGCTAAAGCAAAAAGGCTAAATCCCATATTCCCACTATTTCCCCTATTACCCTCCCTACCCCTATTTCCGCTCCCCTCCCCTATTCCCTGATTTTTATGTTAATCCCGAATAAAAATATTTCAGGATTGCCCACGTTATCAATTCGATTAATTGTTTTAATTTTGCGGCATGATTTTAAAAATCCGAAATTTACTGATATTTTTAGCTCTGATATTTTCTGTTTCCTGCAGTGAACATCAAAAACTATTGAAAAGCGTTGATGTTGAAGAAAAATATAATAAAGCTATCGAGTATTACGAAAAAGGTGATTATTACCGGGCTCTTCAACTATTCGACCAACTGATAGCTGTTTACAGAGGTACGCAAAAAGCTGAAAAACTTTATTACTATTATGCGAATTGTTACTATCAGGAACGCGATTATATTATGGCGAGCTATTATTTTAAACGGTTTGCAACAAATTATCCAAGTAGTCAATATACCGAGGAAGCAACTTATATGTCGGCGTATTGTAAATATCTTGATTCCCCAAGATATAGTCTTGATCAAACTGTGTCCAAAGAAGCAATCAATGAGTTCCACCTTTTTATAAATCGTTATCCACATGGTGAAAAAGCTGTTGAGGCTTCTGAACTGATTGATGTCCTCATGTTAAAACTGCAAAAAAAAGCGTATAATATCGCCAATTTATATCTGAAAATGGAAGATTACAGAGCTGCAATAGTATCATTCGAAAACCTTTTAAAAGATTTTCCCGGAACAGAATACAAAGAGGAAGCGCTTTTTAAAATTATCAGATCATATTATCTTTATGCTATAAAAAGTATTGAGACTAAAAAATTTGAACGTCACGAATCAGCCATAAAGGCATATATGGATTTTGTTTCATTATACCCCGAAAGCAAATATATTGATGAGGCTTACAGGATGCGTGATAAAATAAATAAGCAACTTGAAGAACAGGATAATAACAATTAAACTTTATATAAAGGATGGATTATAAAAAAATTATAACTGACAAAACTGCTGTTACAAGACGGATACGGGATTTCGATGAGGAAATAGGTAATATTTACGAATCGGTTGCAATTTTGTCAAAAAGAGCAAACCAGATATCAATTGAAATAAAAGATGAATTGAATAAAAAGGTTTCTGAATTTGCTTCAACGAGTGATAATCTTGAAGAAATTTTCGAAAACAGAGAACAAATTGAAGTTGCAAAATATTACGAAAGATTGTCAAAGCCTACACTGCTTGCCATTTATGAATTTCTTAACGGGATGATTTATTACAGAAATCCGGCTAAAGAAGCATGAGATGTAAATATATATGGAAGTAGGCAGTAGGCAGTTGGCAGTAGGCAGTAGGCAGTAGGCAGTTGGCAGACGGAAGTTTTCATTATCAGATCTTCTGGCTTTTGACTTCGGTCTTGTGATTGCCGACTGCTGACTTCGGTATCATGACTGCCGACTGCCGACTTCTGTCTTCGGTCTTCTGTCTAAATAAAACTTTTTCCACTAAAATAATGATATAATCTAAATAATAAAAGCAATATTGCTAAAAGGAAAAAAAATACTGATTGGAATTACCGGAAGCATTGCGGCATATAAAATTCCTTTACTGATAAGAGCGCTTGTCAGGGAAGGCGCTGATGTGCAGGTAATTCTTACTGAAAATGCGAGAGATTTTATCACCCCTCTAACGTTGTCAACATTAACAAACAGGCCGGCGCTTACTTATCCTTTCGATGAGTCTGACGGAACCTGGAACAGCCATGTTGAAATGGGTAACTGGGCTGATCTGATGCTTATCGCGCCGGCATCCGCATCAACCATGAGTAAAATGGTTTCGGGTAATGCCGATAATCTTTTGCTAACTACCTACCTTGCGGCGAAATGTCCTGTGTTTTTTGCTCCGGCAATGGATCTTGATATGTACCGGCATCCCTCTACTACTGCCAACATCAAAAAACTGGTGTCGTACGGAAATAAGCTGATACAACCCGGAGAAGGTGAACTTGCCAGCGGTTTATGTGGAGCCGGGCGTTTGGAGGAACCGGAAAATATCCTTGAGTATATAAAAAAGTATTTTGAAAGTAATCGGGTTTTTCAGGAAAAAAAATTTCTTATCTCCGCAGGTCCCACTTACGAAGCTATTGATCCGGTAAGGTTTATCGGAAATCATTCCTCCGGCCTTATGGGTTTTGCTCTTGCAAAAAAGGCGACGGAAATGGGCGCTGAAGTGATTTTGGTAAGCGGTCCTACTCATTTAAACATTGAAGATCCATTGATTACTAAAATTGATGTTGTTTCGGCAAGCGAGATGTATGATGAATGCACAGAGAATTTTAGTGATGCTGATGTAACAATTATGTCGGCTGCTGTCGCCGATTATTCACCTGTAAACCCTGCCGGGAATAAATTAAAAAAAGATAATTCAATTTATTCGATAGAATTAAAACCGACAAAGGATATTCTCGCCGCTCTCGGAAAGGAAAAAAGAACAGACCAGATACTTGTCGGCTTTGCCCTCGAAACAGATAACGAAACAGAAAATGCTATTAAAAAACTCAATAATAAAAATCTTGATATTATCGTTTTAAATTCACTCAAAGATAAAGGAGCCGGTTTTGGCAGGGATACCAACAAGATCACTCTTATTGAAAAAAACGGTAAACAAACATCATTCGAACTGAAATCAAAAACGGACGTAGCATTGGATATACTTAATAAAATTGTAGAATATATTTAAAATATGCAAAAGTTAATTTTAACATTTTTCTTAATATTCACCGTATCGGCGTTTGCACAGGAATTTAACTGCTCAGTACAGGTATCAGCGCCACAGTATCAGCAAACCAACAGGGAAAAATTCCAGGAATTAAGAAAAGCATTATACGAATTTGTTAATGAACGGCACTGGACAAATTTTTCATATAAAATTGATGAAAGAATTGAATGTACAATTGCGATAACAGTTATGAAAGAAATATCTTCCGATGAGTTCTCGGGGAGGATAAACCTTGTTCTGCGTCGTCCTGTTTACAAAACATCTTATAACACCATATTGCTAAACTACATCGATAATGATTTTCAGTTTCAGTATCAGGATGGTCAACCGCTTGATTTTAACGAGAATTCATTTACTTCCAACCTGACTGCAACTTTGGCTTATTATATTTATATTTTTCTCGGTCTCGATTTTGATTCTTATTCACCAATGGGCGGAACGCCATATTTTGAAAAAGCACAGGCTATTGTGAATAGCGCCCAGAATGCACGCGAGAAAGGTTGGAAATCTTTTGAAAGTATGAAAAACCGGTACTGGCTTGTTGAGAACTTATTAAATTCAACATACAGCGATATTCGCCAGGCAATGTATAAATATCATCGTTACGGATTAGACCTTATGTCTGAAAACATTGAAAAAGGGCGTGAAGGCATTATGGAATCTCTTGAACTTTTGCAAAAAGCACACCGTCAGAAATCAAGGATTTACCTTTTGCAATTGGTGATGGAAGCAAAAAAGGATGAATTTATTAATATATTTTCACAAGCTGCCCCGATGGATAAAACCAAAGCCGTTAATATTCTTAAAGAAATTGACCCTTCCAAGGCTAACGATTACCAAAAAATCCTCACCGATAAATAAAATTTAGCCTCAAAATAACCTATTTCTTAAATTATTTGGAAAAATTGGTAAATTGCTAAATTGTTAAATTGTTACATTGTTGTGGCTTAACAATTTAGCCATTTAACCATTTAACCATTTACACTTATGCGATTTAAATTTACAATACTATAATTTTTGCGAGTTCTGGGATTAATGTTCAAATTTTCGATTATGGCGCTTCCCCTGTTGTTGAGGATGGTGATTGTGGTTTCCCCATCAAAACATCTTTCAAAATAAAATCGCAGAGCGATGAAATTATGGTATAATTATCGGTGCGTTGCATGAAATCAATAGCCCAGCCGTTTAACGTCCATAGCCCAGCCGTTTACGTCCATAGCCCAGCCGTTTACGTCCATAGCTCAGCCGTTTACGTCCATAGCCCAGCCGTTTACGTCCATAGCCCAGCCGTTTACGTCCATATCCCAGCCGTAAACGGCTGGGATAAAAATGATGCGAAAGAACGGTTTCAGGGCATTTATGCCCTTTTGAACTCCTATAAAATATTTTTATAGAACGCTTTTTTTTGAAGGGCGTGAACGCACTGATTTTTTTCATCATTATTTATTTTTAATCTCCCTACGGGAGCTACGTATTTTTATTCATAAATTGTACGAAATATTAAACCCGTATGACCGCTTGGACGGGTGAAAACTCTCCAAAAGTTTTAA
>CBDUSJ010000018.1:0-14791 GCA_965369845.1 uncultured bacterium
AATAACGAATAAAGAAATAATATCCAAATAATCAGATTATTAAGGGCATGTTTTATTTCTTCATTCTTCATTCTTTATTCGATGTTCGATATTCGATATTCATTATTATTGGTGTCATTGATATTTCCTATGACGTCATGAAATCTGAAATAATGAAACAAATTTATACTCCCTGTTTCTCGTTTTTAAATTAATTAAATTCTTTCTCAAGGAAATTTTTCAGGTGTGAGGGTTTTACATTATGAATTAAAACCCCTTTTTTAGAATATGAAATTTCGCCTGTTTCTTCGGATACGACAACTGAAATAGCATCGGTTTTTTCAGTTATTCCTACTGCTGCGCGGTGGCGTAGTCCCAAACCCACAGAGATTTTTTTACTAATGGAAACAGGCAGAATACATCTTGCCGATCTAATTTTGTTGTTCACAATAATTACTGCTCCATCATGCAAAGGACTGTTTTTAAAAAAAATATTCTGGATTAGCTCATCCGAAATACGTGAATCAAGTATCTCGCCGGTTTCGGAATATTGCCTTAGCTCATTCAGTTTGGCAATTACGATCAATGCACCGGTTTTATTGGCTGACAT
The DNA here is from genome assembly GCA_965369845.1 of uncultured bacterium. GTDB lineage: Bacteria > Bacteroidota > Bacteroidia > Bacteroidales > 4484-276 > CBDUSJ01. The sequence continues at coordinate 590 of CBDUSJ010000018.1, forward strand.
CTTTCGGCAGGCATTTATGATAGGATCAACATCAAGATTAGGAGCTTTACTTATTGTAAAATTAAGAAAAGCAAAACGTTTCCCGGTTTTATTCATAAATTTTGGCGTCCCGATAAGTAAAAGGAATTGCCTGATCTCGGGCTGAAAAACTACTATCAGAGCAATAAACCCCACACTGATAAAAGCTCCGAGAATTTCACTCACCATCTCCATCTGCATAGCAGAAACAAATTTCCACAACAAAAATATAGCTACAATTCCGAAAAAAATGTTGATAGCGGCAGTGCCTTTAAGCAGGTTATACAGTGCATACAGCAAAAACGCCACCAGCAGAATATCAATTATATCTGCAAGTCGGATATCAATAAAACCGGTGATGAATAAATCAATCATTTTGTTTATGAATTACCACACAATTTATATTTTTCAACAAGACTTATAATCTGAAATGCTTCTTTAACATCGTGAACTCTCAAAATATCAGCTCCATTTAGCAACGCAATTGTATTTAGCGCTATTGTTCCGGTTAAAGCATCTTTGGGTAATATTTTCAGAACTTTATTTATCATCGACTTTCTGGACACACTTATAAGCAAAGGGAAATTTAGTTTTTTGAAAAAACTTAAATTATTTAAAATTTCAAAATTATGTTCAAGGATTTTTCCGAAACCAAATCCCGGATCAAGAATTATCCCTGCTGTATGTCCGAGTAATTCAAGTTTTTTTATATTTCTTTTAAAAAAATCAAAAATTTCCTTAACAACATTTTCGTAATAAGGAGCATCCTGCATGTTTTGCGGAGTACCTTGAATATGCATCATTACATAAGGCATTTTAAGTCTGGCAATTGTGTCGAACATATTAGCGTCAAAGCTTCCACCTGAAATATCGTTAATAATATCGGCGCCTTCTTCTGCAACTTTTTTTGCAATCATGCTCCTGAAAGTATCTACCGATATCAGTGTATCGGCAAATGTTTTTCTGATAGTTCGCAGCGTCGGCATCAGCCTCGATAATTCCTCTTGTTCATCTACAACCGGAGCGCCCGGCCTGGTGGAAACTGCGCCGATGTCAATTATCGAGGCACCGTCGGATATCATTTTTTCAACATGCTTAAGCATAGTTTTCTCAACCTGATACTTTCCGCCATCATAAAATGAATCGGGCGTAACATTAAGGATACCCATAATAACCGGTTTATCAAGACTTAAAAATTTACTAAAATATTTTAGAGTATTCATTTGTAAAAATATCTATCTTTAGCGGCTCAATATTTTTTCACGGAAATTTAGTAATTAAAGGGCGAAAATACTTTTTTTAATTTAAAAATTGTTCTTGAATAGATATAAATTATTAATTACAAATTATAAATCTCAATAAACAATAAATGTTATGATGAAATTAAATTTTTTAAGATTCCGCACTGCTGTATTTTCAGCCTTTCTTGCAATATTTTTCAGCAGTGTTGTTATCGCACAGGAAAACAACGAGCAACAACCGAGTAAAGAGGAAATCAGATTACAAAGAGCGCAGGAAATGGTAAAACGGGCTGAAGCTTCGCTGGCACGTGCAAACAGATATATTGAACTTGGCGATAGCCTGATCACTACCGGCGATAGTATGATGTCGGAAAGCAAGGATGAACTAAAGCAATACAAAGCTGAAAAATCGGGAATTGAAAAAACATATAATACCGATATTAAGGCTTTAAACAAACAGTTGAAAACCGATGACAAAAATGTACTGGCCAGGGTGAAACAGGAAATCAGAGAACGAAACACCAAGCACAGAAATGATATCAGGGCTATAGACGGAAAAATTAAAGCGGCAAATAAAAAATACGACAAAGGAAAAAGCAATATTACCAAAGGTAAGGAAAAGAAAAAAACAGGACAGCAAAAGCTGAAGCCGGCACAAAAATCACTTGAGAATGCCGAAGAAAGACTACGTTCTCTCACCGGTGATGAAGAAATCGAAAATGATGCTGAACAGGAAGAAGATACCGGTGAAAAATCAAAAAATAAAAATAAAAAGAAGAAAAAGGGAAAATAATACACAATCATTTAAGTTATTCTGATTGATAAAAATTAAATGGAAAATACAAATCAACAGTTTGAAGTTGTAATTGCCGAGTGCAGGGAAATTTTTGAAAAGAAATTGAAAGATTACGGAAGTGCCTGGCGTATTTTACGTCCGGGTTCATTGACCGATCAGGTTTATATTAAGGCGAACCGTATCAGAAGTATCGAAGAAAAGGGTCATCATAAAATTGATGAAGGTATAAAAAACGAATATGTCGGCATTGTGAATTACTCCGTAATTGCGCTGATACAACTCGAACTCGGAACCGGCGACAATATCGATCTGAAAAATGAGGAAGCTATCAGTTTATACAACAAGCATATATTTGCAGCCAAGAAACTGATGGAAAATAAAAACTATGATTACGGTGAAGCATGGCGGAATATGCGTATTAGTTCTCTTACAGATATTATTTTAATGAAATTGCACAGAATAAAACAGATAGAGGATAACAAAGGAAAAACATTTATTTCAGAAGGTGTTGATGCAAACTATAATGACATTATAAATTATTCACTTTTTGCATTGATAAAAATCAGGGAGTAGTGGGTGGAAAGTTAAAGAGTTGAAGAGTTTGAAGGGTTAAAGAGTTAAATGGTTAAATTGTTAAATGGTTAAACAAGTAAACATTTTTGGTAATTCAAACTTTAGGCATTTTAAATTAAAAATATTATAATGAAGAAACTTGTTGGATGGGTAATCATTTTTACAACCATAGCATCAGCATGTATCATTTACTTTTTCGAATCATTCAACCTGTATTTTCTTCTGCTGCTGCTTTTCAACCTAATTGTGGCCGTGAGGTTCATTCAGATTTTCGACAGGGCAATGATAAGAACCTGCCAGGTATTACTAGGTATCCTCTTTATTTTTTCCGGTTTTGTAAAAGGTGTTGACCCAATAGGAACAGCCTATCGTATCGAGGATTATTTTATTGCTTATGAAACTGAAGGACTGATACCGTTTGCTTTAATGTTATCCGTGATCCTATATGCTGCGGAATTTATCCTGGGGGCGCTGATGTTGTTCAATATCAAACCCAGGTTCGTTTCGCTGCTGATTTTGCTAATGATGGGTTTGTTCACGCTAACAACATTTTACGATGCCCTTTACAGCCCTGTTCCCGATTGCGGTTGTTTTGGAGATGCGATAATTTTGACCAACTGGCAAACATTTTATAAAAACCTCGTCATTAATGTTTTTGTTTTAATTGTATTTCTGTTGCGTGATAAAATAACTCCTTATATTTCAAATATTACGCAATGGGCTTTTGGAATTTTGATTATTATTCTTTTTGTCGGTTTCGAAATTTTTAATTACCAGCATCTGCCAATGCTTGATTTCAGGCCATGGAAAATTGGAAATAACATGCTGCCTGAAAATCCCTTGCCGGTTCAGTATTATCTTATTTACAGAAATAAGATCACCGGTGAGGAAATAGAATACCTGTCGCCGGATTATCCATACAATGACCCTGAATGGGTTGAAAACTGGGAATTTGTCAGTCAGCGAATAGTTGATCCAAACCATATTCCGGGAAATGATCTCTCAATTATTAATTTTGAAGGCTATGATGTAACCGAAAGCTATATGCATAACCCTGATTTCCATTTTTATCTTGTGATGTGCGACTTATACAAAACGGACACCGGTTCATTTAATAAAATTAGAGACCTATATCAAAATGCCGAATCCGAAGACATTTCTTTTATAGGGCTAATAGCTTCACAGCAGAAAAAATTAGAAGAACTTAAAGAAATTTTACCTGAAGGAATGCAATTTTTCAATGCAGATGATATCGTTTTAAAAACAATTATTAGGTCGAACCCGGGTTTGGTACTAATGAAAAACGGCGTTGTGGAAGGAAAATGGCATTATAATAATTTGCCGGATTGGAAACAACTCCGGGAAGAATATTTTAATTCGGATAGTAGCTTAGTTTTAAAAAATAATAAATAGAAACATATTACGCTTCCCGATATGCAAAACGAACATACAGACATTGAAAATTATAAAGTAAAAAAAGGTCCTATAAAACTTGAAAAAATTCAGGTTTATTACGGGGCAAATTATTACAGCGGCGGCCCGATCGTTTTATTCCGAATCAATCTTGGTGCCTACGATGAAGTATTCACAGATCAGATAGAAGGTTTTTACGAAAAACTATCGTCTCTTCTTCCATCTCTTTACGAACATTATTGTTCTGTTGGAAAAATCGGCGGATTTTTTCTCCGTGTTCGGGAAGGAACATTACCTGGCCATGTGATGGAGCATGTTGCAATCGAGTTGCAAACTCTTGCAGGAATGGACGTGGGTTATGGCAAAACACGAAGCACACTTTCACAGGGAGTTTACAATGTAATATTCAGATATTTTGATGAAGAAGCAGGAATTTATGCGGGAAAGGCAGCGCTAAACCTTGTCAATTCCATTCTTAAAAAAGAAGAATTTGATGTTTTTCAAATAATCAAAAACCTGATTTATATCCGCGAGAAAAACCTGTTAGGCCCAAGTACACAGGCAATTGTTGATGAAGCGGAAAAACGCGGAATACCATGGCTCCGCCTTGATGAATTTAATCTTGTCCAGCTCGGAACCGGAAAATACAATAAACGAGTACAGGCTACTCTTACTTCCGATACGAGTTACATTGCCACCGAAATGGCATCAGATAAATTTCAGACAACTTTAATGTTGAAAGAAGCAGGCGTTCCTGTACCGGAAACAATCAAAACTAACAATCAGAATGAGATAATTGATTTCCGGAAACGCTCCGGCAAAGCTGTGGTTGTTAAACCTGTAAAAGGTGCTCTTGGCGAGTATTCATGGGTTGGAGTTAATACTTTGGAAGATATTACCGAAGCATACAATTTGGCAAGAGAAGCAGGGGAATTTATATTAGCGCAAGAATTTATTCCCGGCAAATCGTACAGACTTCTTGTAATCGACTATAAATTTGTTGCCGCTGCCGAACTTGAACTGCCGGCAATTACAGGCAATGGAAAATCAACCATCGCCGGTTTGATCGAAGAACTTAACTCTCAGCCGGGACGTAAATGGGGAGACAAAGACAAACTTTCAAAAGTAGAAATTGACAATATTACAAAAAGAATACTCCTTTCGAAAAATTATACTTTAAATACGGTTTTGCCGGAAGGAGAAAAACTCATACTGAAAAAATCAGGGAATCCCAAAGCCGGTGGTTTTTCGAGGGATGTAACAGCTAAGGTAAATTATATGAACAAATTCCTCGCCGAACGTGCAGCAAGAACTATCGGGCTTAATGTTGCCGGCGTCGATATTATTACAAAAAATATCGGAACTTCAATACTTGATAACGGAGGAATAATACTTGAAATAAACGCTGCGCCCGATTTCAGAATGCACATTAATCCTGCCGAAGGCAAACCGAGAAATGTGGCGGTAAATCTTCTCAACATGCTTTTTCCAAAAAATTCCGCTTTTAAAGTCCCGGTGTTTTCAGTTACCGGAACGGCAGGAAAAACTATTGCCGTAAATCTTCTTAATTATTGTCTTGAACAGTCGGGATACAAGACAGGCATGACAAACAGCGATGGTTTGTTTATTACCGGAAAATGTCTTTTAAAAGGTGATGCAAGCTACCCTGAACATGTTGCACTTGTTTTAAAAGATAAAACAATCGATTGCGCTGTATTGGAAACATCGCGTGAGGGAATTATTCGAAAAGGCCTTGGTTATCAGTTTGCCGATTATGGAATTGTTTTAAATATTTTTAACGACCATATTGGAAGCGATGATATCAAATATATCGAAGACCTCGCTTATGCAAAATCGGTGGTGGCTGAACAAGTGTATGATGATGGATTCACAATATTAAATGCAGACAATAAAATGGTTTTTGAAATGAAAGAACGTATCTATAGTCAACTTGCTCTTTTTTCAAAAAATTCGGAAAACAAACATGTCTGTTCTCATACCCGCCGCGGCGGCCTTGCAGTATATATCGAAAATGAAAAAATTATTATTCATCATAAAAATATAAAATCAGCGCTGCTCTCTTTACAGGAAATACCTTTAACATTTAAAAACAAAGCCGAATTTCTTTATGACGAAATTCTGGCGGTGGTTACAGCCCTTTATGCTCATGGCATAAAACCGGTAAAAATCAAAACCTTTCTGAAAAATTTTAAACCGGACAGGAAAAGATTACACGGCAGGATGAATCTGATAGAAAAAAACAACTTTACAGCGCTTATCGACAATGTCCACAACGAAGCCGGCTTCCTCGGACTTAAAGATTTTCTCGGGAATTTTAAAAAAACCAAAACCGGCGTCCTCGATGCTGCCGGAGACCGAAGCGATGAAGACATTAAAAATCTCGGCAAAATTGCCGCTGAAACTTACCAGTATTTATATCTGTACGAAGGTTACGAAAACCGAGGAAGAAAAAATGGTGAGATTGTAAACCTGCTTCGCCAGGGAGCTTTACAAAATGATATGCCATCTGACAAGATCTTTGTTTTTGATTCTCTAAAAAATGCCCTGTCTGCCGCAATAAAAAGCATTGGCCATAAGCAGATGCTGATTCTGCTAACATCCCGGCCCGATTATGCATTCGGAATAATTGATAAAGTTCTTTAGGGAAAAATCGGTGATCGGTAATTGGTGATCGGTAATTTTAACTAATCACTAACTTTATTGCCGAAACTTGAGTAAATCGGAAGGTTATTATTCTACAGACCCATACTTCCTGACATTTTTCCAACGCCAAAAAAATCCGTTTGTTAACAAGCAGAGCATTATTAAATTAAATTTTATTATTTTTGCATCTACTTATAATTTTGTCATCAACAAAAATTTAATACAATGAAAAAGCTATTTCTTATTTTTTCTTTATTTTCAATTTTTTTCGGGAACATTTTATTCGGGCAGATCATCATCACCGATCCTCCTTTTCCAACCGACATGGATGAGGTGATTCTTACTTTTGATGCAACAACAACGGCGCTGGAAGGTTATACCGGAGATGTTTATACTCATACGGGCGTTATTATCGAAGGAAGTCCAGACTGGAAATATGTGATAGGTTCGTGGGGAAACAATCAAACACAGCCTCAGCTTACCAGCCTCGGAAATAATTTGTATGAACTTCTGATTTCACCCAATATCCGGGATTTTTACGGTGTAAATGAAAACGATACAATCCGGAAAATGGCTTTTGTTTTCCGTAGTTCGGATGCCAATACTCAAACAGCCGACCTTTTCGTCGATGTATTTGAAACGGGGCTGTGTATAATTATTTCCAAACCTGAACAGGACAGGGTTCTTGCACAACTAAACGATACAATTGAAATAGTTGCCATAAGCCCGCTCGCCGATTCGATTTTTTTATACCTGAATGATGTTCTTATCGAAAAAATTAAAGGGAACATTCTATCCACTTATCTTATTGCCGATCCTTTCGGAAGTTACTGGCTGGATTACTGGGTGAAAATTGTAGCTGAAGATTCGGAAGGCATGGTTGCAGATTCATTTTCGTATTTTGTTATCCCACCTCCAACGATTGAAGATGTGCCTGAAAATATTGTTGATGGAATTAATTATCTCGATACATCCACAGCCATTCTTTCGTTATATGCGCCGTTTAAAGATTTTGTTTTTTTAACAGGCGACTTTAACGATTGGGAAGTTACCGAAGATTTTTATATGAAAAAAAATCCTGATGGCGACAGGTACTGGCTTCAGGTAAATAACCTTGAAAAAGGTAAAGAATATATCTTTCAATATTTTATTGACGGTGAAATAAAAACCGGCGACCCTTATGCAGATAAAACAAGCGACCCATGGAATGATAAATATATCACAAACAGTACTTATCCCGGTTTAATTGAATATCCTTATGGCAAAACAACCGGTGTTGCAACAGTTTTTCAAACAGCCCAGCAAGCTTATGAATGGGAAACTCAAAACTTCCAACCTCCTGAAATTACCGATTTGGTTATTTATGAAATGCTTATCCGCGATTTTACTACAGAACATACATATCAATCTTTGATTGACACATTGGGCTATCTGAAACGTTTAGGTGTTAATGCAATTGAATTAATGCCAATCAATGAATTTGAAGGAAACATCAGTTGGGGATATAATCCGTCTTTTTATTTTGTACCGGATAAATATTACGGTCCGAAGAACGACCTGAAACATTTTATTGATGTTTGTCATAGCAAAGGAATTGCAGTTTTAATTGATTTGGTTTTGAATCATTCATACGACCAATCGCCTTTTGTTCAGATGTATTTTGACGGAGATAATCCGACAGAAGAAAATCCCTGGTACAACGTCCACTCAAATTTCACCAATCCCGATGCTCAGTGGGGAAATGATTTTAACCATGAAAGCCCTGCTACTCAGCAATTAGTTGACAGCATCAATCATTACTGGATGAGCGAATATAAAGTGGACGGTTTCAGGTTTGATTTTACAAAAGGATTCGGGAATAATATCAAAGGACCGAATGACACATGGGGTAGTCTTTATGATGCCGACAGGATTGTTTTGCTGAAACGTATGGCTGATGAAATTTGGAATGTCAATCCTGATGCTTTCATTATTTTTGAGCATCTTGCTGAAAATTCCGAAGAAAAAGAACTTGCGAATTACGGGATTTTACTTTGGGGAAACCTGCACTATAATTACGGCGAAGCAAGCATGGGCTGGAATGAAAACGGTAAATCCGCATTTTCATGGATAAGTTATCAGGAACGAAACTGGGATGCACCACATGTAATGGGCTATATGGAAAGCCACGACGAGGAGCGGCTGATGTATAAGAACTTTACCTGGGGTAACTCTACAAATCCTGATTACAACATAAAAGACACAACAATCGCATTGCAGCGTGAAGCTCTTGTTGCAACCTTTTTCTTCACAATACCGGGACCTAAAATGGTTTGGCAGTTTGGCGAAATGGGTTACGACTATTCTATAAACTGGCCTTGTATGACCAATGATTGCCGCTGTGATCCCAAACCCCCGAGATGGGATTATTTAGATAATTGGAAAAGGAAATATCTTTTCCATGTTTATGCCGCTTTAATCGATTTGAAAAAAAATTATCCTGTTTTTGAAAGCAGCAATTATACATTGTCGCTGCAGGGAGCAATGAAAAATATCAACATTGATCATACTTCGATGTCAGCAGTTATTGTTGGTAATTTTGGAGTGGAAGAAGGAACGATAACACCAGGCTTTATATTCCCCGGCACCTGGTACGAATTTTTTACCCAGGATGAAATTGTTGTTAGCATTAATGAATCTCTTACTCTCGCGCCCGGCGAATACAGGCTTTATACTTCCACGAAAATCGAAAAACCGGAATGGCTAAATACAGGTATTGAAGATTTAGTCAGAGAAGAAAATAAACAGATTCTCTCAGCTTATCCAAATCCATCAACAGGTAATTTTACTTTTTCTTTAAATCTTGATGAAAAATCAAATGTCCGGCTTGATGTTGCAGATATTTACGGAAAAACAATAACAACCATTTTTGATTGTCAACTTGAAAACGGACAACAATTTTTTAATTGGAATGGCTGTGATGAGTCAGGAAATTTATTACCGCCGGGAATTTATATAGCAAGGCTAACAACAGGAAATTTTATTGAGACGATTAAAATAATTATCAATGACTAAAATTTTAACTCGTTTTTTTAATAATTTTCCCGATCAAAATAAACTCAGGGTCATCAGTTAAACTGTCAAGTTTTACTTTTTTGAAAATATTTACAGCGCTATTTTCAGTTTTAAAACGGACAGGAATATAATGTTCCCCGAAGCCATGCGCAAAGCCGTTAATAACTTTTTCGACCAAAACTGTTTGATTTTTACCTATCATCGAAAGGCGATATTTTCCTTTGCTTTCCTGAGAAATATTCCGTATTATTTTACTTCTTTCTGTTTTGATTTTTCCGGAAATCTGGTCAGACATGCGAGCTGCGCGGGTGCCATTCCTAACCGAATATTTAAAAGTATGAATATGCCCGAAATCTATCTCTCTGACAACATTCACGGTTTGATGAAAATTCTCCTCCGTTTCGCCGGGGAATCCGACAATAATATCGGTGGTTAAATTAAAATCCGGGTACCGGTTTTTTATTTTGTAAAACATCGATTTAAACTCTTCTAAAGTGTACATTCTGTGCATTTTTTTAAGGATTTCTTCAGAACCACTTTGAAGACAAAGGTGCAGGTGCGGCGCCAGTTTCGGATTTTCAAACATGACGAAAAGTTTATCCCCAAAGCCCTCCGGTTCTATTGATGAAATTCTAAACCTGAAATCGCCGGGGATATCAAGAATTTTTTCGACAAGATTTTCAAAATTTGTATTTTCATAATTATAACGTCCGATATTTACACCTGTTAAAATTATTTCTTTAAACCCGAAATCCAGAACCTGCCTGATGTTTTCGAGAACATCCTGAACAGGGCGGCTTATTGCCCTGCCTCTGACTTTCGGGATAATGCAGTAAGAGCAAAAATTATTACAGCCGTCATGAATTTTAATAAAACTGCGGGTATGTAAGGTTTTGCTTGCGGGTTTAAAATCAAAAAGGTCGTTTTCGAAAATTTCAGGGTGGATAATTCCCATTCTGAAAAAAGATTCAACCAGCGGGAAAATGGAACTTTTTTGGGCGTTTTCAACAAAGCAGGCCGGGTTTTGTTGGCTGTTTTGCAGTTCTTCTTTAAAATTATTTACCATACATCCTGTAACAACAAGCAACGAATCCGGGTATTTTCTGTTAACATGCCTGATAAACTGCATCGACTTACGATCGCTCTGATTTGTAACGGTACAGGTATTTATGATGTAAACATCCGCCTTCTGATGAAAATCAACAATTTCATATCCACCATTAAAAAACTCCGAAACAAGAGCATCGGTTTCATAATGATTCAATCTGCATCCTAATGTTTTAAAAGCAATCTTTTTCATTCTACTTTAATTGCAGTTTTTTTTGTTATCAATTTACCCTCAACAGAAAAATCGGCGGCGGAAGTAATTTGCGTGTTTACAAGATTCCCGATTAAAGATTCATCTTCCGAAGGAAACCTGACAATAATTTTACCCTCGGTAAGTCCGGACAGGCAACCATCTTTTCGGTCTTTTCTGATAACAAGTATTTTAAACTTTTTCCCAATCATATTCCTGTTGTTTTTCAAAGAGTGTATTCTGAGTTCATCTGTAAGTCTGTGATATCTGTTTTTTTTAACGCTTGCCGGAATATCGTCTTCCCACTGAGAACTAACAGCGCCCGGACGTGGTGAATACTGAGCAATATAAGCCATGTTGAAATTAAATTCTTTCATTATTTTCCGTGTGTTTTCGAACTGCTCCTCAGTTTCGCCGGTAAAACCTACGATAATATCGGTGAAAATTGTGGCTTGCGGCAACAGGCTGCGGATGGATTCAATGATAGTACGGTATTTTTCAATAGTATATTTGCGGTTCATCCGTTGCAGAACCTCGTTGTCGCCAGATTGAACCGGAATATGGATTTGCTTTCCAAGACAAGGATATTTTGATATTACTTTTATAACATCTTCATTCATATCCCGCGGATGCGGCGAAGTGAAATAAATCCAGAATTCCTTTCCGGAAACAAGACCATATTCGCCAATCTTTTCCAATAATTCGGAAAATGAAATTTCATTGCCTTTTTTATCCAGGCCATACGAATTTACATTTTGTCCTAAAAGAGTAATTGATTTGAAGCCGTTCTCAACAAGATTTTGCACCTCGCTAATTATTTCCCCCGATGGCCTTGAAACCTCTCTTCCCCTTGTATATGGGACTGCGCAAAAACTACAGAATTTATCACAACCGTTCTGAATTGGCACAAACGCCTCAAACCTGGAATTATAGTGCGGATATATTTTCCAGAATTCGTTTATGCTTTCATTCTCTGGCATTCCGATTAAAATATTCCTGATACTTGCAGGGGTTACCACACCGTATTGACGTATCATTTCCGGAAAATCTTTCAGCTCGCTTATCCTGAAAATTAAATCAAAAAGTTTCAGGAATTTCTCCATATCTTTTGGCAAAACACATCCTGATAAAAATGTGATAAGATTACGATTTTTTTTCCATTTATTCCATTTTTGAATTCTGGAATATACTTTGTCGATAGCTTTTTGTCGTACCGAGCATGCAAGAACACCAAGAAGATTTGCATCTTCCTCTTTATCAGTCCAGTGGTAGCCTGTTTCCGTCTCAATAATTGTCCGTACCCTTTCACTGTCAGATACATTCATTTGGCAACCAAAAGTTATAAGGTGATATTTCATTTGATAAAATTATATTATTTTTATGCAATTTTTAAATAACAAGAAAATGAATACAAAAAATTTCTTTTGGATTTTTGTTTTGATAACTTTTTTCATCACAGGAAAATTGTTTGCACAAAATACGCTGAACATAGAAAATTTTGATAAAAAAAACATTTACCATAAACTTGATAAAGCTCTTAAAAACCCGAATGAAGTATTAGTTTTAAAACTTATAAACCAACGCATTGAACAACTTCCGCCTGAAATCGGAAACCTGAAAAATTTGGTCCGCCTCGAGATGATGAACAACAAACTAAGCTCGTTTCCTGATGAAATTGGCGAGTTGCACAATCTAAGATATTTGGATGCAACAAATAATGAACTTGATGATCTTCCCGCTACATTCGCAAATCTTCAGTCACTCGAAATTCTTATCCTGAATTTTAACCGGTTTAAAATAATCCCGGAAAGTGTTACGGAATTGATAAAACTTAAAGAACTGGAGTTTAAGTTTAACCCACTTGAAAAACTGCCGGGCGAAATTAATAAACTTAAGAATCTTGAAACGCTAAACCTGTATAAATGTAAGGTAACTTCACTGCCGCCTTCAATTGGTAAACTAAAAAAATTAAAAATCCTCGACCTTTATGAAAATCAGATAACAGTTTTGCCTCCGGAAACAGGGAAGCTGAAAAATCTTGTGAAGCTCGACCTTCATTTTAACCGGCTTACCGCGCTGCCACCGGAGCTCAGGAAATTAAAAAATCTTGAAGAACTGGATATTTACCGCAATTATATGGATTCGCTACCGCCGGCAATATGCAGTCTTTCAAAGCTGAAAAAACTTAATCTCGGAAAGGTACATTTGAAATATCTGCCACCTGAGATAGGCAAACTTCAAAATCTTACTTATCTGAGTCTTTTTTGCAATCGTTTAAAAAAAGTACCTGTTGAGTTATGGTCGCTCGAAAAACTCGAAACTTTGTATTTGCGAAATAATCCTCTCGAAAAAATTCAACATGAGATAAAAAATCTAAATAGTATCAAAAAGCTATATTTTGCAAATAGTCGTATTAAAACCGTTCCGCCTGAGATTGGGCAGCTTCAGGCACTTGAGGAACTCGGCTTTAAAAACTGTGAATTGAAAAGCCTTCCCGATGAAATAGGACGTTTAATAAATCTTAAAAAACTTGACCTGAAAGAAAATGATTTCCCGGAAAAAGAAAAAGAAAAAATAAAAAAACTGCTTCCCGACACGGAGGTTGTTTTTGAATTGTAAATCTACAAAAAGAAGAGGGGAGATTATTTATGATTTAAGATTTTTGATTTAAGATTTGAGATTTGAGATTTATGAATTAAGATTTATGATTTGTGAATTAAGATTTATGAGTTCAGTATAAAAAGAGATAAAAATAGTTCACGTAAAGTTCGCAGACTGAAAAATATTTCAGGGCTTCACATACGTAGCTCAGGGCTTCAGCCCTGAGATTTATAAAAAACGATAATTTTAAAATAGAGCGTTCACGTTCTTTTAAACCCTTAGTAAAGAGAAAGGGCATAAATGCCCTTTGGGAATTCTTTCTAATCATTTTGATCCCAGCCGTAAACGACTGGGCTATGGATTTCATTAACTCTCCAAAAGTTCAAAACTTTTGGAGAGTTTTTACCCGTCAGACCGCTCCAATCGGTCAAACGGGTTTTAAAAATTGGCTGGATAAAAAAAGATAATTTTAAAAGAAAAAGGGCATAAATGCCCTTTGAGATTTCTTTCTAATCATTTTGATCCCAGCCGTAAATGACTGGGCT
>CBDUSJ010000019.1:0-14374 GCA_965369845.1 uncultured bacterium
ATTAATTTGTGTTTTTTCCTAAAAGGATTTCCTTCGGTCATCCATACGGATTTTCTTCGATCATTTATATAAAAAGTTTCGGGTTGCGAGTTTGATAATGCCTGAAAAAAATTGATAAATTTGTACACCAAAAATAATAAAAAAAGTCAACAGTATTTAATCATGGACATCCTTCCCGTAACCTGCAGAACCAAACAAACCCGTATGGGCAACTCGTAATAATAAAATTTTGTTTGGTTCTGTTTGCCATGTAGCGAAGTTGTACAAGGGTTTGTCTATGTTAGATAATTATAATTTTGAGTTTTATATGATGAAAAAAATATTAGTGATTTATTACTCTCAGTCAGGACAACTGAAAGAAATTATCGAATCGATATTTGCACCAATTTCCGTGCTGAAAGATGTAAAGGTCAGTTACCTTGAAATAAAACCGGAGCCTTCTTTTCCATTTCCATGGAAAACCATCGAATTTTTCGACGCTTTTCCCGAGTCGGTTTTCGGAACACCTTGCAAGCTACAAACATTTGAAATTCCAAAAAATGAATCTTTCGACCTAATATTTTTTGCCTATCAGCCATGGTTTTTATCGCCTTCAATACCGGCATCTTCTTTTCTTCAAAGCAAACAGGCAGCGGAATTAATAAAAAATACACCGGTGGTAACCGTCATCGGATGCCGCAATATGTGGGTCATGGCACAGGAAAGGGTCAAAGAACTTATTCATCAAAACAAGGGGCAACTTGTCGGGAATATCGTTTTAAGGGATAAAGCAAATAATTTTGTCAGTGTTGCCACGATAATGCACTGGATGTTTGGAGGAAAAAAGACCCGTTACCTTAAAATTTTCCCTCTCCCCGGAGTTTCTGAAAAAGATATTCGAAATGCAAGAATTTTTGGAGAAACAATAAAAGAGAGCATTTTAAAAAACAATTATAAAAATTTACAGGATAATCTCCTTAAACAAAAATCAGTCACCGTCATGCCCGACATGGTAGTTATGGAAAAAAACGCACACCGTATTTTCAGGATCTGGGCTGGTTTTGTGCTGAAAAAAGGAGGCCCGAAAAATCCGAAAAGAGAATTCAGGCTTCGTTTGTTTATCGTATATCTTATGTCGGCAATTTATATCCTATCCCCGATTGTAACGCTGATTTTTTATATCACCTGGATTTTTAGGTTGAAAAAGGTAAAACGGCAAAAGATGTACTTTTCAAGAGTTAACAATAAAATGTAAACCCTGTGAAATTGCTAAGTTTTTATTTAACAAGGTAAATTATTTTTTTTGTACTTAACTAAAAATACCGATTTTTGCAAAAAATATTGGAATGAATAAAAATGTTTATATAACGCGTTTATCAAAATTTTTACCTAACTCCCCGGTAAGCAATGAGGATATGGAGGATTATCTTGGTTTGCTGAATGACGAGCCTTCCGTGTCAAAAGGGCTGGTGTTGCGAAATAATAGAATTAAAACGAGGTATTATGCGCTTGACAAACAAGGGCGGTCAACTCACAGTAATGCAGAACTTGCCGCAGAAGCAGTAAAAAATCTTACCGGCGATGGTTTCACGCTGAATGATATTGAGCTTCTTTCGTGCGGCACAACCTCTGCCGACCAGTTGCTACCTTCACATGCATCGATGGTTCATGGTCTTTTAAGCAACAAGCCGCTTGAGATATTTTCAGCATCCGGATCGTGTAACGCGGGAATGCAGGCTCTCAAATTTGGATATCTATCGGTTCTTTCAGGAAATTCCCAAAATGCTGTTTGTTGTGCATCCGAAAAATTATCCGTCTGGATGCATGCGCGCAATTTTGAACAAGAAAGCGGAAAACTGAAGGAACTTAAAAATAACCCCTACATTGCCTTTGAAAAAGAATTCCTCAGATGGATGCTGTCTGACGGCGCCGGCGCTGCTTTGTTGACCGACACTCCTGATAAAAACAAAATTTCTTTTAAAATTGAATGGATAGATTTGATATCGTATGCAAATGAGCTTGAAACGTGCATGTATGCCGGCGCAGTGAAAAATCCTGATGGGAAACTTAGCGGGTGGCGCGAGTTCAATACCCGCGAAGTGTTTGATAATTCAGTGCTCTCATTGGCGCAGGATGTTCGTCTGCTTGGCAAAAATATTGTCAGGTATGGCACTAAATGCCTAAGAGATGTTTTAAAAAAACATGATTTCGATATAAATAGCATAACATATTTTCTTCCTCATATTTCTTCAGAATTTTTCAGAAAAAAAATTGCAAAAGACTTTGAAGATAACGGACTTCCGATTCCTGAACAAAAGTGGTTTACCAATCTTACCACAGTTGGAAATGTTGCGGCTGCCTCACCGTATTTGATATTGGAAGAACTTTATAATTCCACGGCGTTAGAAAAAAATGATAAAATTCTGATAGCAGTACCGGAGAGCGCCAGGTTTTCATATTGTTATGTTTTGCTTTCGGTTGTTTGATTATAAGCAGTTGTGCGGCATACGAAAAAAGAGCCAACGCACAAATAGCACATTTGGTTTTTTGCCGACACAAAAGCCAAACTAAAAAAAACCAAAAGAGCTATTTTTTTTGCCAACGCTCGATAAAGAAATTAGTAAATTGCAAGACTTAAAATATTGACTAATGATTATTAAATGAAACTATACGAAACATTAGAAAAACAACTCAAAAAAGAGAACAACTACGTTACTGATAATGGAGAGTTGAAAAAATGGGTGGTGATAAATAAAGCGCAAAATTTTGATGCTGGACTAATTGAATTATTGCTTGATGACAAAGAATTAAAAGAAAAATTCTTTCTGGACATAAAAGGTACTTTGGTTTTTAACCAAAACTTATTTGTGCAGTTTTTGGAGCAAAAAAACTATTTGAACAACAGCTACACCCAATACAAAAACAAAGTTGGACTAACCATTGACGGAAAATATTTAAAACAACGCAATGAAGTTGCCTTGGTCTGGCCATTTAAAGACTGCATTTTGGAAGGTGGACAAAGCCGGGAAGAAGATAAACGAGAAGAAATATTTTTTAACGAGATATTAGCACAAGATGAAATTACCCAACTCTTAGAACCAAAAGTTTTAACAAATGCCAAAACCTACAACAAAGACGGAGAACAAGAATTTAAAGGTTTTACAAGAGATGCAGAAATTAACAAAAAAAGAGGACTGCCAGAAGATACTATTACTGACAATTTGATTATTAAGGGCAACAATCTTTTGGCTTTGCACTCTCTTAAAAAAGAGTTTGCAGGCAAAGTAAAGTTGATTTACATAGATCCGCCTTATAATACTGGAAGTGATAGCTTCCAATATAATGACAATTTCAATAAAAGTAGTTGGCTTACATTTATGAAAAACAGAATGGAGGCAGTTCGTGATTTATTATCAAATAAAGGTGTGATTTTCGTTCAATGTGATGATAACGAACAAGGATATTTAAAAATATTGTTGGATGAAATATTCAAACCACAAAATTTTGTAGAGACATTTATTTGGAAAAACACTGACAATGCACCTGCGTTATCAAAAAAAACAAGAAAAAATATAGAATTTATTCATTGTTATGAAAAAGTAATTGATACATCAATTGGCTATGTTGGGCGTGATAGCGACAATGATGATGCACCATTGTTAAATAGTGGAAATCCAGTTACCGTTTTAGAATTTAAACCTAATATTATTGAATTTAGAATACCTGACGGAGAATATAAAAAGGGAAAGTTTGAAAAAATCGAATTATTGAATGATTTGAAAGTTAAAAATGGCAAAAATGAAAATACAATAAAACTTAAAGGTCGTTTCAAATGGCAACAATCATTTTTGAAAACCGAAGTAGATAATGGAACCTACTTTTTGATAAAGTCTAATAAATTTTCAATCAGGTATCAACGTGAAATAGCTTCAAATATGGCACCTGACAAATTGATTGACAATACTTACTTATCAAAATCAATTGGAGTTGAGACTAATGAAGATTCTAAAAAACATATTGATTCATTGAAGTTAAATTTCAATTCATACCCAAAGCCCGAATCTCTAATCGGATTCTTAATTAAAGCTGTCACTAAGGAAAATGATATTGTCATTGATTATCATCTTGGAAGTGGAACAACAGCATCCACAGCTCATAAAATGAACAGACAATATATTGGAATTGAGCAAATGGATTATATTGAAACTGTTGCCGTAGAAAGATTAAAGAAAGTTATTGATGGCGAACAAGGTGGAATTTCAAAAGCTGTGGACTGGAAAAAAGGCGGTTCATTCACCTACTTAGAACTCAAAAAATACAATCAAAATTTTATTGAACAAATAGAAGAAGCTGAAGACAGTGAATCTCTATTGAAAATTTGGGAACAGATGAAAGCAAAATCATTCTTAAACTACAATGTTGACATTCAAAAACAGGATGAACATATTGAAGAATTTAAAAAACTGGAATTAAAACAACAAAAAGAGCATTTGGTGGAGTTGTTAGATAAAAATCAGCTTTATGTAAACCTTTCATCAATCAACGACAAAGATTCTGCAGTAAGCAAAGAAGAAAAGCAGGTAACTAAAGATTTTTACAAGATGAAGTAATAATCCAAAAACACATAATGAGCTTTGTAAAAAAAGCAAAAAAACAATGGTTTTAATAAATATTAACATAAATAATACGATTATTAACAAAATAGTTTTTACATTTGCACCAATTGAACCCGACAAGCCTCTAAACAATGCTCAAATGGTCGGGTCTTCGCTTTTTATAGGGCTTGGTTTTCTAAAAAAATTTCTAAGATGAAATATACCAAACCGGCCATATCGTTTCAACAGCAAATTACTTCGTTAAAAGACAAAGGGCTTCTTTTCGACAGTGAGCAACAAGCCAAAACATTTTTATGTTTTAAACATTATAAATCCTAAAAACGGATTTAAACGAAAATTGTTGGAGTTGATGAATACTTGTCCACTAAAACAAGAGAAAGAAATGGGTTTTCCACAAAATTGGAAACAAGAAAAATTTTGGAAATAAATTATGGCATTTTTATACAATATATTCGATAACCCATTTGCAAGAAAAGCATTAGAACAAGTAGCTGTTCCAAATTATATTTCGGACAATCTGAAATATGATATTCGCCCTTATCAAGAAGAATCATTCAAACGATATGTCTATTCTGATACAGAAGATTTTGAAGGCAAGCCCAACAAACCTTATCACTTGCTATACAATATGGCAACTGGTAGCGGAAAAACTCTGGTAATGGCAGGTTTAATGCTTTACCTCTATGAAAAAGGCTATTGTAATTTTTTGTTTTTTGTCAACTCAAACAACATAATCAATAAGACCAAAGACAATTTTTTAAATCCACAGGCTTCAAAATATTTGTTTAGCAAAAAAATTGTATTTGATGGAAAAGAAGTCTTGATAAAAGAGGTTGATAATTTTGAAGAAGCAGACGAGCAAAATATCAATATCAATTTCACAACTATTCAACAACTGCATATTGACCTAAATAACACCAAAGAGAACAGTGTTACTTATGAGGACTTTAAAGATAAAAAGATTGTGTTGATTGCAGATGAAGCTCATCATTTGAGTTCTGCGACCAGAAACAATGGAGACTTATTTGGTAGTTGGGAAGGGACTGTAATAGAAATTCTGAAACAGAATTTTGATAATATTCTTTTAGAATTTACCGCTACTCTGGATTATGAAAGTCGAGAAATCACTGAGAAATATCAAGACAAAGTAATTCACAAATACGACCTTGCACAATTCAGAATTGATAAATATTCTAAGGAAATTAATTTAATTCGGTCTTTGTATGATGAACAAGAAAGAATTATTCAAGCATTAATTTTGAATTTGTATCGCCAAGAACTGGCGACTTCAAAAGACATTAATTTAAAACCTGTTATTCTTTTCAAGGCAAAGAGAATAAAAGAATCGGAACAGAATAAAATCAACTTTCACAAATTGATAGATGATTTTTCGGCTGAAATGGTGGATAATATTCAAAAGACATCAACAGTTTCCATTGTTCAAAAAGCATTCACCTTTTTTGAAAATAAAAATCTTTCAGCTAATGAAATTGCAAAACGTATTAAATCAAATTTCAAAGAAGAAAATTGTATAAGTGCTAACAATGACAGAGAAGCAGAACTTAATCAAATTCGCTTAAACACATTGGAGGATGAAAACAACCCGATTAGAGCGGTTTTTGCTGTTCAAAAACTTAATGAAGGCTGGGATGTTTTAAACTTGTTTGATATTGTGCGTTTGTATGAAGGACAAAACACAGGAGGTACAAATACTACAATTGGCAAAACAACACTTTCGGAAGCTCAATTAATTGGAAGAGGAGCAAGATATTTTCCATTCGCATTAGAAAAAGGGCAAGACCAATACACTCGAAAATATGATGATGATATTTCTAATGATTTGAAAATTTTAGAAGAGTTGTATTATCACACCAAAGAAGATAACCGTTACATTTCAGAATTGAAAAAAGCATTGGTTGAATCTGGAATTTATGAAGATGAAGAAAAACTTGAAACCAAGCAACTTACTCTAAAATTAGGTTTTAAAGAAACGGACTTTTATAAAACAGGTAAAGTTGTTTATAATAAAAAAGTAGAGAAAAGTTACAACAATGTAAAATCCTTTGCCGATTTAGGAGTTTCAAAACGGAACTTTGCTTTTACGCTTTCCTCTGGTATTGGTCAAATGTCAGGAGTTTTCGGTAAAGAAGAAAAAGAAACTAAACCAGAAAAAATAGAGCAAAAGGATATTGCTGTTTCTGAAATCCCAAAACACATTATTCGTTATGCTCTGGCACAAAACCCATTTTTCTATTTTGACAGCTTAGAGCGATATTTTCCTAATGTAGAATCCTTTTCTAACCTCATTGAAAGTACTGATTATTTAGGTAGTTTAGAAATTGCTTTCAACGGTTCAAAAACGAGACTTGCTGATATTTCAAATTTTGATTACTTAATGGCTGTTCAAGGATTATTGCAAACTATTGAATCTGAAATAAAATCTAATTTGACAGAATACGAAGGCTCAGGATACATCAATAAATATATTCACGAAGTATTTAAAGACAAGGAAATAAAAGTTTACAAAGACAGTGAACGAGCAGATGGACAAGAAAGTTTGGTTGCCAACGAACCTTGGTATGTTTACAATGCAAATTACGGAACAAGCGAAGAAAAAGAGTTTGTAAAAATGTTCGCCAGACGATTTGAAAATTTGGAGCAAGCCTTCGAAAATATTTATCTAATTCGTAACGAAAGAGAAATTAAAATCATTGATAAATTAGGCAGAGCATTTGAACCAGACTTTGTGCTTTTCTGCAAACAGAAAAAAGGAGAAGAATTGACTTATCAAGTATTCATTGAACCAAAAGGAAATCACTTGAAAGCTCACGACAAATGGAAAGAAGACTTCTTAAAAGAAATTAGAGAGGATAAAATGACCATTGAAATTGACTCTGATAAATATTTGATAACAGGAGTGCCTTTTTACAATAATGAGAATGAAAATGAATTTAAAGAAACATTAGAAATCACACTGAATGAAGCCAACGCATAAAGCCATACACATTGCCAAGTCGCTCGAAAAGCCAATAGCACAATCCAAAACTTGTCAATAAGTATGCCTTTGCCAACGCTTACCGAAAAGAAATACGACCGCACAACAAATTGTATAAGTCATTGTACAATAAGTTGTTAAATTGAAGATTATAAATATAAATAAACATTATAGAAATTTGAAAATTTGGTGTTCCAAAACGTCCAACGTCTCATACACAAACCGTTATGAAAAAGATACTTGCAGAAGGAAAAGAAATTTATGAACTGATACCGCAACGGCCACCGATGGTGATGATACATAAACTTGTTTTTTCGGATAATGATGGCGCTAAAACTAATTTGTTCGTTGATGAGAAAAACCTGTTTTACCAAAATGGTAAACTTCGTGAACCGGCATTGATTGAAAATATTGCGCAAACTGCGGCTGCCTGGATAGGTTATAAAACTAAAATGGAAAACAAACCAATCCGGGAAGGATTTATCGGGGCAATAAAAAATCTTGTAATTTATGCGCTCCCGGAATTGAACTCAACAATCGAAACAGAGGTGAAAGTTGAATACCAGGTGATGAATGCAACAGTGATCTCAGGGAAAATACGGTCGGATGAAAAATTACTTGCCGAATGTGAAATGAAGATTTTTTTAAAAGATTTGACATGAAAAAGCATGAAGTGCCACAGGACGACAAGGGAATGCTTGATGGTAAATTCCGTGAACCGTGCTATTCTGTAGATGAAAACGGAAAATATGTTACAGTTAGAAGTACCGGATGGGAACCGAAAAATATTATAATGCAACAGGTGTGGGATCAGATTAACAAAGAAACAGAGAAATCAAAGAAAAGTGTGTTGATGGGAAAACAAAGCCCGATTGTTTATTACTTAAAAAAAACCCAGATGGATATTAAACTGCTTTCAGGATATACAGGTTTTTCAAAAAGAAAAATAAGAAAACACTTCAATCCCGGCATATTTTATTTGCTTCCCCGTGAAACCCACGAAATTTATGCTGAAGTTTTTAATATTAGCATCGATGAATTATTAAAAATTGAATAAACGTTCACAGAACATTGAAATTGGAAATTGGAAATTAGAAAAAAATGATAAAATTGGATTTTCAACATAAACAATCTGCTCATTGCGAAAACGGGGTGGTTTCAAACCTTTTGAATTTTTATGGGATCAGGATGAGCGAGCCGCTGGTTTACGGTATCGGTTCGGGACTGTTTTTTGCATACATGCCTTTTAAGAAAATTGGCGGTATTCCCGTTAGTTCGTTCAGGCCATTACCCGGTGTAATATTTCGCAGAGTAACCAATAAGCTTAATATAAAAATATACCGGAAGAGGTTTAGAGATCCTGATGAAGCTATGCAGCAACTTAACAAATCCATCGAAAAAGGAATACCAACAGGAATGCTTGTAGGTGTTTATCATCTCTCCTATTTCCCAAAACCATACAGATTTCATTTCAATGCTCATAACATTGTGGTTTATGGCAGGGAAAACGGTAGCTATCTTATCAGTGACCCGATAATGGAAACACCGGAAACATTATCCTATAAAGAATTAATGCGTGTTCGTTTTGCCAAGGGACTATTTGCTCCAAGGGGATATATGTATTATATAAAACACATAGAAAATAATATTGATTTTAAAAAACCGATTGTTGACGGGATAAAAAAAACCTGTAAGGATATGCTGACAATACCGGTGCCGATGTTCGGTGTTAAAGGGATCAGGTATTTGGCACGAAACGTAAGAAAATGGCCGGAGAAACTGGAAGATAAAAAGGCGCTTTTATATCTTGGGCAGGTTATCAGGACACAGGAGGAAATAGGAACCGGAGGCGCAGGTTTTAGATTTATATATGCGGCTTTTCTTCAGGAAGCTGCAGAAATCCTTCAACAGGACTGGCTTAACGAAATGTCGGAAAAAATGACTGAAGTGGGCGACCAATGGCGCTACTTTGCCGTGATGTCTGCGCGGATCGTGAAAAACCGTTCAGAGAAACAAGAGTCTTTTAATGATGCGGCAAACCTGCTTTACGAAATTGCCGGAAAGGAAGAAAAAATATTTAAGGAGTTGAAAAAAATTTCACTAAAAAAATGACTTTGAAAAATATAGAACTAAAAACCCTGACAGAACTCAGGATCAGGTTTAGCGAAGTGGATTCTTTAAAAATTGTCTGGCACGGGAACTACGCTAAATACCTTGAGGAGGGCCGTGAAGATTTCGGCCGGAAATACAATATCGGATACATGGATGTGCTAAAGCAAGGTTTCGTTACACCGGTAGTAAATATGACAGTTAATTATAAAAAACCTCTTTTTTACGGCGATAAGGCAATAATCGAAACCCGTTATATTGACACCGATGCAGCCAAGATGATCTTTTCCTACAGTATCTTTAATAAAAAATCGGGCGAACTTGTTGCCACTGCCGAAACAACCCAGGTTTTCCTAACTACCGATATGGAATTACACATCACCGTTCCAAAGTTTTTCGAGGAATGGAAGAAGGTAGCTAATCAAGGGGAATAAGGGGGAAATCCATACGGACTCACTTCGGTCGTAGAGGAAATAAAGGAAATACGGGTTTAGTCTTTTTACTTTAGCCTTTAGCCTTTATACCATTCATCCACTCACCTACTTAACTCTTCAACTCCTCCGGATAAAAAAACTCATCGTATTCAGGGTAATATAAATGTTTGCACACTGTTTCGGCAGGGTAGGTAAAATATTGGGCATCACCGTAAGCGCAAAGTTTTCCTTCGTTGTTGTAAATCTCAACAAAAATCAAAACAATATTGCGTCTTTTTTCTTTCAGGCGGGCTTTCAGTGTTATTTTTCCTTTATCGGTGTAAACAGGGTTTTTATATCTTATTTCAAGTTTTGAGGTTATGCCGGAGGTTTTAAGTTTTACATAAACAAACCAGCTTGCAATCTCGTCAATAAGTGTTGCTTGAATGCCGCCATGCAAAACATTAAAGTATCCCTGGAAAAAATCCTTTGGCTCCCATTCGGCAATAATAAATTCACCATCCTCAAAAAAATTCATTTGCAAACCATGTTGGTTATCGGGCGAACAACCAAAACAGTTATAACCCGGAATTTTCACAAAAGGATTCCTGATCTTTTTCATCTTGGAATTCAGAACTTGTTTTTGGGCGTTTCGTGTGGTGATTTATTTCGTTATTCCTTTTTTGAATTTAGTTTCTTTTACAAGATTTCCATCCTCGTCAAAATCTTTCCATACACTATCTTTCAAGTTATTTTTAAAGAAACCGCTTTGTTTAAGTTTTCCGTCCTGGTAATATTCCTTATATTCTCCATCTCTGACATTATCCTTATAATTTTCTTCGCTCATTAGAGAACCATCATTATAAAAAGTTTTTTGAACTCCCTCAAATTTCCCGTTTTTATAATGATACTCGGCAATTATTTTACCCGACTGATTATACCATTTTGAAACTCCTGTCTTCAACCCGTTAACATATACTGATTCTTCCTGTGGTTTGCCGTTATCATAAAATGCTTTTCTTACACCGTCGAGATTACCGTTTACATAGCTTTCTTCCAAAATTACACGTGAACCTCTTTGGAATTTCCGTAACCTGCCATTCAATTTCCCGTTTTTATAATTTTTCTCAAGAGAGAGGTAACCCTTTTTATCAATCACAACATAAACACCATCCAGTTCTCCGTTCTTATACTCCTCAAGGCGGTTTATTATTTCATTTGGATGATAAACAATCCATGTTCCTTCTTTTTTATCATCTAAAAAATTCCCTGTTGATTTTATCCGTTTTTCAACAACTACCCAGTATCCTTGCTTCAATTGATTTTCATCCGTTTGATTCTGGTTTTTTGATAAATCTGTAATTTGGGCATTTGCACAGAATGAAATTCCGAGCGTTAGAATGATAAAAGATAATAACTGTTTCATAACTTATTAATTTAAATGTTAGTTTTGATTAGAATTGCAAAATTAAAAAGATATTTATTTATTCAAATAATATGTTAAATAATTTTCCCGATAATATCAAAACTTTCGGCGCCGGTTATTCTGACATTATAAAAATTTCCCGTAATTAATGAATCGGCAGAACTGATCAAAACCTCATTATCAACCTCCGGAGAATCGTACATTGTCCTACCAATAAAATAATCCCCCTCTTTTTTATCGACTATTACTTTATAATTTTTCCCTATCTTACTCAGATTAATTTCATAAGATATTTTTTCCTGGAGGTGCATCAATTCGTTTGCCCTTTCCTGTTTTTCCGAATCAGGGACATCATCCTTCAGATTAAATGCCGGTGTGCCTTCTTCGTGTGAATATTTGAAAACGCCAAGTCTTTCAAAACGTGATTCATCTACAAAATCAATAAGCTCGCTAAAACAGGCAGAAGTCTCACCCGGATAGCCTACGATTATTGTTGTCCTCATGGCAATATCCGGAATCTTATTGCGAATTTTATCAATTAGCTTTTTTGTTTCATAAGCATTATGGCCACGTTTCATCGATCTTAAAATTTTATCGTTGATGTGTTGAAGGGGAATATCAAGGTATTTACAAATTTTTGATGAAAAATTCATTATCTCAAGAACATCTTCCGGAAAATCGGCAGGATAAACATAGTGAAGTCTGATCCAATCAATACCTTTAATTTGGGATAGTTTTTCGAGTAATTTGGCAAGCGTTCTTTTTTTATAAATATCGAGGCCGTAATATGTCAGGTCCTGGGCAATCAGGATTAATTCTCTGACGCCAAGCGATGCTAAAAACCGGGCTTCTTCAAAAATTTTATCAACCGGCTTCGAGATGTGTTTTCCGCGAATCATCGGAATTGCGCAAAACGAGCATTTACGGTTACATCCTTCCGAAATCTTCAGGTAAGCATAATGCGAAGGAGTTGTAAGCAAGCGCTCGCCAAGAAGTTCCTTTTTTAAATCAAGGCTAAATTCAGTTAAAATCTCAGGCAACTGATCAACACCAAAAAAACCATCCACTTCAGGAATTTCGTTTTTAAGTTCGTTTTTGTACCTCTGCGACAAACAGCCTGTCACGAAGAGTTTTTTTATATCGCCCGATTTCCGGGCTTCGGCAAACTCAAGAATAACATCAAGTGATTCCTGCTTGGCATCATTAATAAATCCACAGGTGTTAACCACGACAATATCGGCAGCATCAATACCCGAATCAAAAGTTACATTAAATCCTCCGGCATACAACTGCCGCATCAGCGTTTCCGAGTCAACAACATTTTTTGAGCAGCCTAATGTAACGATATTTACCTTTTTTTCCTGTAACATTTGCTTTCAAGAAATTTGCTTTGATGAATGATTCTGATATAAAAAGCCTTTATGACCTCACCCCAACCCTCTCCTGTAGGAGAGGGAGTAGTTCCCCTTCTCCTTGCAGGAGAAGGAATTAGAGAATGATGTGACAAAACGAAAATTTCATTTATAAAAATCTTACTGTTTTTGTACCGGACTCAATTATTATTCTTTAAAAAGCGAATCTACAAATTCTAACTTATTGAATAATTGCAGGTCTTCTTTACTCTCGCCTATTCCTATATATTTAACAGGCACCTTAAATTGGTCGGAGATGCCAATTGCCACACCACCTTTGGCAGTGCCGTCGAGTTTGGTAAGAGCAAGGGCATTCACCTCGGTAGCGGCTGTAAATTGTTTAACCTGCTCGATAGCGTTTTGTCCGGTCGATGCATCTAATATCAACAGTATTTCGTGAGGAGCATCGGGAATTACTTTTTTCATAACATTTTTAATCTTCGTAAGCTCCTTCATAAGATTTATTTTATTGTGGAGACGTCCGGCGGTATCAATAATTGCTACATCATAGTTATTTGCTTTAGCAGATTTTAGTGTATCAAATGCTACTGACGCCGGATCGGCGCCCATACCTTGTGTTACCATCGGAACGCCAACTCTTTCGGCCCATATTTTTAACTGATCGACTGCAGCAGCTCTAAAAGTATCGGATGCGCCAAGCACAACAGATTTTCCTGCCTCCTTAAACTGCCACGCCAGTTTGCCAATAGTAGTGGTTTTTCCCACACCGTTAACTCCCACAATCATGATCACATAAGGCTCATCACGTTTGGGGAAATCAAACCCTACAACTTTGCCTTTGTCGTTTTCCTCGAGTAGGGCTGCTATTTCTTCCTTCAAAATTTTGTTAAGTTCGGATGCATTAAGATATTTGTCGCGAGCAACTCTACTTTCAATCCTTTCGATTATTTTTAGCGTGGTGCTAACACCAACATCCGATGTAACCAGTATTTCCTCAAGATTATCAAGAACCTCGTCATCAACCTTTGATTTTCCGACAACAGCTTTTGAAATTTTTGAAAATATACTCTGCTTGGTCTTATTCAGGCCTTTGTCGAGTTTTTCTTTTTTTTTATTGGAAAAAACAGAGAACAGTCCCATTATTTTTAATATTTATAAATACGTAATACAGCAAGAAATTGATTTATGAACACCGATTAACCTTATGAAAGAAATCGAAGACCAGACTTCCCTACACTATAATAGTGACACTTTTTTAATATTGAATACTGAATAACGAATACTGAATAACGAATAATGAGATAATATCCAAATAATAAAATTATTAATGGCTTTCTTTACTTCTTAATTCTAAATTCTTAAATCTAAATTCTTAAATCTAAATTCTTAAATCTAAATTCTTAAATCCGAGTCCACTCCGAAAAGTTATAAAAATGAAATTAGCCACAGATTCACTGATTTAA
>CBDUSJ010000020.1:0-14243 GCA_965369845.1 uncultured bacterium
CGGGGTTTTTTAATGCGGGTAAAAAAATTACTATCTTTGACAACCAGTAATAATTCCAGAACTCGCGAAAATTGTAGTATTGTAAATTAAAATCTCATAAGTGTCAATAGCTAAATTGTTAAATTGTTAAGCCACAACAATGTAACAATGTAACAATATAACTATATAACAATTTTTTCAAATTTCATAAAAAACAAACGTACAGAATATTTCAGAGCTAATAACTAACGGTTGTATTTGATATTAAAGATAATAACAAGGAGGAAGCCGAAAATCCGACATAAAATAGAGTAGGCAAAATTTAATTTATTTAATTATGAAAAAGTTACTTTTATTATTACTCATTGGTACAATTACATTTGGAGCTGCACATGCTCAGCTTTCAGGCACTTACACAATAGGTGGAACAAGTCCTGATTATTCCACATTTGCTGATGCGCAAGCTGCATTAGAAGCACAAGGTGTATCCGGCCCAGTTATATTTATTGTACGTGCCGGAACTTATGAAGAGCAAATTGGAGGAACAAATGGATATGGTGCTATTACCGGTGCAAGTGAAACTAACACTATTACATTCACCCCGGAAGCCGGTGATGTTATTGTTGGTTCCGGTGTACAATACGGTGTCTATCTTGAAGGAGGAAATTATTTCATTTTTGACGGATTGGAAATCACCGGCTCCACTTCTGATGGTTTTAGAATTTATAACGATTCGGATAATAATGTTGTGAAAAATTGTAAACTTCATGGTTGCGACGGACATTTTCTAAATGTTCGTTATTCTGATAATAATACATTCTATAATAACTTCTTGTATAATAATCTTACTGATAATAGATACGGAATTTACAACTCTCGCAGTAATAACAATGAATATTACTATAACTCCATATATGGTGAATTTATGTACTCCGCTGTATATTTCTATTATTCTTCTCCTGATGGAATAGATAATATATTTATAAACAACATTGCCTTTAATAATGATGCTGACGGCTCTTATATGGCTGCTATAAGAGTGAATAACACTGCTGCTGTTGCAATGCCGATCTCTGATTATAATGACCTGTATGCTCCTTATGGAAATATAGGCAGAATATCTACTACTAATTACGCAACACTTGCAGATTGGCAGACCGCTTCGGGACAGGATGCGAATAGTATCTCTGCTGATCCTGTATTTGTATCTAACAATATTAATTTACATATTTATACAAGTGCTAATATTGTAGATGGTATGGCTACACCAATAGCAGGTATTATAACCGATATAGATGGCGATATAAGAGATGCTTCATTTCCCGATATCGGTGCTGATGAATATACTTATGAAAGCGGTTTACCGGAACAACCAACAAATCCCGACCCGTTTGATGGTGCAATTAATGTTGTTTATAATACCGATCTTTCTTGGAATGGAAT
Organism: uncultured bacterium; assembly: GCA_965369845.1. Lineage (GTDB taxonomy): Bacteria > Bacteroidota > Bacteroidia > Bacteroidales > 4484-276 > CBDUSJ01. The sequence goes on from CBDUSJ010000020.1 coordinate 1,423, forward strand.
TGCCGATACTTTCTTTGTTTATCTTTGGGATGACGCAAAAGAAATGATTGTTGATGGAAAACCAACAACCTATACAACTTATGATATACCGGATTTGGCTTATGTAACATTATATCACTGGCGTATCGATGCTAAAAATGATGCAGGAACCACTACCGGTATAGAATGGTCATTTATTACCGGTGAACCACTTTCAGGGATTAAAACAATAGGTGGTACTTCTCCTGATTTTGAAACTATTGAAGCAGCAATCAATTCTTTAAATGCAAATGGAGTTGGGCCGGGAGGTGTGACTTTCTTAATTCGTGATGGTACTTATAATGAAAATGATAATCTAATTATCCTTGATGTTGCTGCAACAGCAGAGAATCCTGTTGTATTCAGGCCTGATGCCGGCGCTACAGTTGAAATTATCATTACAATAATAGGAGATTTTAATTACGCTTTTAAAATTCATAATTCAGATTATATCAGTTTTAATGGAAATCCCTATGGTTCGGATGCTGATAGCAGAAATATGACGATTAACGGCATCCGTAATAATGATGATGATGTTTTTGTTTTCTGGATAGCAAATGGCTCAGACCATACTACATTGGAAAATCTTATTATAAACAGTGTAAGTGAAGCAACCAATACAGGTTGGTCCACGCCTGTTTATTGTTCAACTTATGGGGTTACATCACCTGTAGTTGGAATGGATTCATTCACTCTTTCCAATTGCGAAGTTATTGGCGGTTCTACTTATGGCGTTTATATGGATGGAGATCCCGGCAGAGAATTATCCAACTTCAACATTATAAATAATGATGTTCACGATTTTCAAAAATATGGCGTTTTCATCTTTACAGATATTGTTGGTTGTAATGTGGGAGGAAATGAGGTCTATCAAACTTTTGAAGCGTCAAGAACTTCTGTTTACGGGATAAGAGCTGGTTCATCAAGTTGCGGCGGAACAACAAAAATCCATCATAATTATATTCACGATTTGAAACATAGTGAATTGTCTGGAACTCGCGGAATATTCATGACATCCAACTCACACGATAATTTAGTCTATGATAACATTATCTATCTCGTTCCGGGACTTACTGCTAATTCCAGTTATTGTATTTATCTTTCGAGTGGTGATGCTACAAATAATCAAATCTATTACAACACGTTGTATATGGGAGGAATATGTAATAGAGAATATCCTGATTTCTACTGTATAAGAATTCATAAAGATGCGAGCGATAACATATTAAAGAATAACATCTTGATTAATGAGCGAACAGGTGATGTTGGTGGAAATGAACATTGTGCAATTTATCTGAAGACAGCAGCTTCATTTGCAGAGAGTGATTTTAATTTCTTAACTGTAAATTCTGATAACTCTTCTGATAATCGTTATGTAGCACGGGTTGGCAGTGATTATTATAATACACTTTCAGATTTACAAAATATGCCTGGATATGCACCAAGAGACCAGAATTCTCTCACCGGTAACCCTGATTTAAGTTTTCCTGATTTACACCTAAATTCAACCAGCATTTGTATTGGTGAAGCAACCCCGATTGTAGGTATTACAACAGATTTTGATTATGATCTTCGTAGTGTATCGACACCGGATATTGGAGCTGATGAATATTATGATATTCCTTCTCAGTATATTTTACAACTTACTCAAGGCTGGTCAGGTCTTTCCACATGGTTCCAGCCCGAAGAAACTTCAGTCGAGACTATGTTTGCCCCTGTTGTAAATGCTTTGGTTATTCTAAGTAACCTAAGCTCGGTTTACTGGCCTGGGCAAATTAACACATTACAGGACTGGGATTACATGGAAGGATATCAGATAAAGATGACCGAGGATGTGCAACTTTTACTTAACGGAACACCTTTAGAAAATCATACTATAAACCTGGTACAAGGCTGGAACCTTATCCCTGTTCTCTCAGAAGACAATGTAAATGTGGCGGAACTGTTTTCGGGTGTTGACCTGATAATTGTCAAAGACGTTGCCGGATGGGGAACTTACTGGCCATTTTACAATATCAATACCCTGCTTAATCTTGAAACAGGAAAATCCTATTTTGTTTACATGAATTCACCTGGTTCAATTACATTTCCATCAGGCGGTGATAATATCAACATCGAAAAGCCTGTTGAATTTGTAAATATATCGCCCTGGAATGATGTTTATCACACACCGGGAACTCATATCGTAGCCCTGACAAAAGAAGCGATCGCAGCATTCGCAACAGGCGATATTATCGGAGCTTTTACCGAATCCGGTTTATGTGCCGGAATGGTTGCATTTTCCGAAAATGGAACCGGACTTATCCTGAACGGAGATGATATTTACACCGCTTCCGCTGATGGTTTTGTTTCTGATGAAATTATCAGTTACCGTTTATATAGACCGTCAACCGGTGAAACCTTCGACCTGGAAGTTGAATATGAACATAATCTTGATAATTCCGGATTATTCCATTTCAACAGCATGTCGGCAATTACCAGTATAACCCTTCAAGGGTTTGAAACCCTTGAAGGGTTGGATGACCGGTACATTCGCATCTATCCAAATCCCTCACCGGGAATATTTAACATCGAAGGTATAAATCAGGAATCTGAAATACAAATTTTCAATGCCTTTGGCGTACATGTATTTTATGATAAACTAAATAGCCCTGTAAAAATTGATTTATCAGGAAATCCAAATGGTATTTATATAATTAAAATTTCAAATGACAAGGAAGTCTATTTTGAAAAAGTTGTTTTGAACTAACGCAATTCATCCGACACTAATTCATCCGATGACTTCGAGTCATCGGATGAATATGTGAATGTTTACCCCGCTTCATTTTGGAGCGGGGTTTTTTGTTGCGGATACAAAAAACTTTATTAAATTTCACAAGGTAAATTACGCAGTTATTATGTAATATTTCGGTTACTTTTTCTTTATTTTTTGAACTAATAAAAAAATGATTGTATTTTACTGAAACTCAAAAACAAAAAAAATGGAAACAAAAATGTTTTGCAATTTTTTTCGTCTCGCATCCCTGATCATATTGTTTGGAATATTTACCGGCACAAATTCCCTTTCAGGGCAAACCAATATTTCAGGCGGGTATGTAAGCGGTTGTTGGGAACAAGCAAACAGCCCCTATATTGTTAACGGGGATATAACGGTTCGTTCGACCAAAGCATTAACCATTGAGCCGGGTGTGCAAATTTTGTTTTCCGGCCATTACAGTTTCACCATAAAAGGAAAATTATTGGCTGTTGGAACTTTATCCGACACCATAATTTTTTCAGTTTCCGATACCTCCGGGTTTTCTACCGGCGCTCATATTGGCTGGCTAGGGCTAAAGTTTTCGAATACAAATTTTAACGGGCAAGACAGCTTAAAACTTTCATTTTGTAAAATACAATATGGCAAAGTTGACCAAATAGGGAATAATTCCGGCGGGGCCATGCACTTATTAAATTCCTCTAATATTGGTATTAATAATTGTTTGATCAAAAATAATTTTGCGGAAGACGGCGGTGGGATATATTGCTCTGTTTCAAGCCCGAATATTAGCAATACTGAAATTAATTATAACAAATCTGTCAAGGGCGGCGGAGCATATCTTACCGGCAATTCCAATGCAGTTTTTAATAATGTATATATTTATCGTAATTATCTGGAAAAACCACAAATAGCTTCTCAAACCCTGGGAGCCGGGATATATTGTGAAAACTCAAGCCCACAAAATTATCAAAAATGTTATTAAATTTTATTGATATATTACTTCTTTCTGTAATTCTACCCATTCATTTTGAAAAAGAACCAAAAAAAATAAATATTACAATATATATTTTGTAAGTGTGCTTGTTTGACTGGTATTTGTTGCCGGCTTTTTAGTATTCGTTAAAGATGTTTTTTACGTACTTCAAACATTATTATCGCCGGAATAAAAAACACAACATCAGCAATCATTTTTCCAATAAAAGTACCTAATAAAAACTCACCGGTGAGTTTTGGCATCAAGTACATAAAAAATGGCCTTACGGCAAGCACATCAAGAATTTCAGCAGGGCCAAACTCAACAATCAGGTTTTTGAAATCGATAAAAAATGATTTGAATTCGTATTTGGTCCCGCTGTTTCTATGCTGCTTAATGCTCTTACGAACATCATTAAAAGCAACAATACCGTAAAATGTAATCGAGGCAACAGCAGAACCGATAAATGCAGCCATTACTCTGTCTTCTGTAAGTTCCATTATCAACCATGCAGTAAACAAAGAAAAGATGGTGCTTAAAATATCAGCAAGTAAGTATCGCTTTATCCATTCTTTAATCTTTTTATTCATCGTCTGATTTTGGTTTCCAACCTGGTTTTTTAAAGGCAATGAATAAAAACGGAGGTACCATTAAAATGATAATTCCCGCTAATAATATTAGAATATAGGTTAATGGATTTCCTGTTTTTAATTGTGCAGGAGGAAAAAAGCCGATGATAAAAGCAAAAAGTGAACTGATGAAACCAAGTCCGGCTACCAACCATATTCCAAAATTTTTTCCGGGAATTTTATATGCTCTTGGTACATCCGGCCTGGAATATCGCAAACGAATTGCAGAAATAAACATTAACAGGTACATTATCACATACGATTGAGCCGCCATAGCGGTTAACATAAGAAATGCCGTATTAACATTTGGAGCTATTAAAATAATCAATGAAAAAACCGAAGAAATCAATGCTTGTCCTATCAGAAGATTTACCGGCGCTCCTTGCTTACTAACTTTTTGTAAAATCGGCGGGATATTCCCACTACTTGTAATACCAAGTAACCCTTTGGTAGGACCAATAACCCATGTACTTAACTGTGCTGTAGCTCCTATGGCAATTAATGCTGCAATTACAGGCAATGCCCATCCAATGTTAAAACTTTTAAGAAAAACGCTAAATGCTTGCACAATGCCGGAGTATAAACTTAAATCTTTTGCAGGAATAACTATGGCAATTGCCATTGAACTCAATATAGATATTAAAAGTATCAACCCTATTGACTGGAAAACGGCTTTTGGATAATCTTTCTGCGGGTTTTTAACTTCCTGTGCATGGGCAGCAGATAATTCCATTCCTGCAAAACCAAGTACTACGGCAGCAAAAAGCACAACTCTTGACAAGTTTAAGTCGGGTATAACATTACTCCATGAAAATACAACATCTATCTGTTGCCCTTTGATGACCCAAAGAGATGCCAATAATAAAATAAGGATGCCAGGTACAAATGTACCTGCAATAGCGCCGATTGAACTTATCAGACTTGAAGCACGCATACCAAAGAAGTTGGCAAACGTAGCTCCCCATAGAATTACCATAGAAATAATAAAAATATAAGTCGAATTGTTGCCCATCTCAGGGTTGAAAATATATGCCAGTGTAGCGGCAATAAAAGTTAAAACCGCCGGAAACCATACTACATTATTTATTAACTGCATCCAAACGCCCAGGAAACCTGTTTTCGGTCCCAGCGCTTCTTTGATCCACACATAAACACCTCCCAATTTTGGCCATCCTGTTGCCAATTCTGCTGAGACAAGAGCGCTCGGAAGAAAAAATACTATTGCCGCAACGAGATAGAAAAATATCATTCCAAGTCCGTATTCAGCCATTATAGGCGCATTTCTCAAACTAACTATAGCAGCAACATTAAGCATTGTCAGGGCAAAAACCCCCAAAGTAGCTTTAGAACCAACTTTTAGTTTTGATTTACTCATAATCGTTTAATTTAGTTTTTAATAAAATGTAATTAGTTATTAGTTAATTAATCAAACATTGAGTCCACTCCGAAAAATCATTTTTTCGCCACTACCCCGAATACCGATAAATATCGGGATAGTGTTTTTGTGGCATTTTTATATTTTTTTAATTTTCGGAGTGAGCTCATTATTAAATCTTAAATCTAAATTCTTAAATCTAAAATCTAAAATCTAAAATTATTTTTCACTTTTTCTTTATACACATTGTCTTAAAAAACTTCTTACCATCTATTTCAATCCTTTCCACACCGTGTATGTCGCTTTCATAACCCGGAAATTCATTTTCAAAATCCTGACGAAGTTTCAGATATTCAAAAATTGGTTTTGCTTTTTCATTCATTTTTTCGCCACCCATCATAATCGGAATACCGGGAGGGTAGGGAACCATCATTACAGCCGGCACACAGTTCATCATTTCGTTCAATTCAACATATTCAACATTTTTCTTAACAACTTCGTGATATGCATCAGAGGGTTTCATTGCCTGATCGGGGATAACCTGGAATGCCTGTTGCATCATATCCAAAATATTGTTATCCTTGAAATATTTATGGATTTCGTTACAATGGTCTTTAAGCCCTACATTTTCATATTTCCCCGGATATGTTTTTACCATTTCAGGGAATACTTCCGACAGAGGAGTATTATTATCATATAATTCCTTAAATTTTAGCATCTCTGCTAATAATGTTCCCTGCTTGCCTTTTGTAGTTCCTAAAGAATTGAGTAACAAGAAAGAATAGTAATCGGTTTTTTCGCAAACAATTCCTTTGTTTATGAGATAATTTGAAACAATAGATGCGGGTATTCCTTCATCAGCCATATTTCCGTTATCATCAATTCCGGGAGTGGTGATGGTAAGTTTAATGGGATCAAGCATAATATAATCGTCTTCCATTTCTTCAAAGCCATGCCAGTCATTCTTTTTACTCATAACCCATACATCCTGGTTATTGGCAAGATATTCTGTTTCTACTTCCTCAAAGTTCTTAAATTCACCGTTTACTTCCACTTCCTCCGGCTGCCACATCCCAAAAAACCAGTCGTTTTTATTTTTCCTTTTTAATTCTTTGGCAATGCTGACAACTTTTTTTCTTAACTGAACAGCTTCAACAATAATATCGTGCATCATTATTTCTCCGTTATCATCCATCATTTTTGTTGCTACATCGAGTGATGCGATCAGGTTATACTGCGGCGATGTTGAACCATGCATCATATACGATTCATTAAATTCGTCAGGAACTATCTTTACCTTTCCGCCTTGTTTTATATGAAGCATTGATGCCTGTGAAAATGCAGTAAGCAACTTATGTGTTGATTGAGAACAAAAAATCGGGGGATGATTTTCGTCAAGCAAGTCATCAGCCATACCGAAATGATTTTTATACATAGGATGGAATTTTGCATAAGCATACCATGCTTCATCGAAATGAAGATTTTCGATCGATTTTTCCAGTTGTTTTTTAATATTCAGAACATTATAACAAACTCCGTCGTAAGTGGAATTTGTAAGCGCCGACATTTTAACTTTGTTGTTTTTAAGGTTTTCGGGAATAAGCTTATTGCTTTTTATTTTTTCACGGATAAATTCAGGAGTAAATTCTGAAAGTTTTACAGGACCGATGATACCGCGCTTATTTCTGCGAGGTATCATATAAACAGGATATGCTTCGGTAATAACCATTGCATAGTTCATTGATTTATGACAATTACGGTCAACAAAAGCAATATCATCTTTTAATACCTGGCTTCTCCAAATCACCTGGTTTACATTTGAGGTACCATTTAAAATATAATATGTGAAATCGGCGCCGAACACTCTTGCCGAATTTTTTTCCGCTCCACCGGTAACGCCGCTATGGTCTAATAATGACCCTAACTCCGGTACTGATACTGAAAGATCGGCCCTGAATACATTTTCTCCGAAAAATTTATACATCGCAACACCGGCTGGGCTGCGCAGGAATCCTTCTCCACCCATGTGCCCGGGCGTATGCCACGCATATTTGTATTCCTCAGCATATTTTACCATCGTGGCAAAAAACGCCGGGTAAACACTTTTAACATATTCAATAAGGTGCGTTTCGATGCGACCCGACAAAAACTCTATTGTATCGGCGGTTTTCCACAAATAGCCGTTTATATTTTTCAGAACTTCAAGAGGTATTCTTTCTATTTCCAGCCTGTCGGTAAGTAATAGAATGGGGATTTTCCGGTTTCTTTTTCTGATTTTATCAATAAAAAAGATAGGGGACATTTCTTCCGAAGTATCTTCGTCTGGTAAATCCCAGTCAACTACCACAGTTCCAATATCGGCTCTCGATATAAAAATTTCAAGGGCATCCTCATACGAAAAGGAAGGGATTACACTACATTCCTGAACTTCTTCAAGTTCTTCTACAAGCTCATCCAATCTGAATCCTTCATCATTTTCGGCATTAAACTGACCGGATACAATAAGTACAGGCCATGATCTTTTTGTTGGTTTCATTATTTTTAAGATTTTATTAATATTTTAAAAATTTGGATTATTTGAATTCTATATAATTTTTAGGTTCTACTGTTATTTTAATGGGCAAAGTGTTTTTATTGAAATGATGGAATGGGGGGTTGTTCCTGCCATTTTTCCAACGACTGAAAGGAGTCCGTATGGATATTCCAGTATTCCAATATTCCAATATTCCAATATTCCAACGACTGAAAGAAGCGACACGAAGTTAGCCCGCATGGGTCCGTATGGATTTACCTTTTATCATTTCTCCAATAAATTCATGGTAGTACCAATTTTTAAATGTATTTACTAACAATCAGGCAAAAATATCAAAAATTTAAGATTTAAGAATATTTATTTTAATTATAAGGATTTAGTCCGGTCTAAAAAGCTTGTGTGACCTCACCCTAACCCTCTCCTGCAGGAGAGGGAATCCCCCTTCTCCTTGCAGGAGAAGGGGTTAGGGGATGAGGTTACAAGATGAAAATTTCATTTTTATAAGATCTTATTGTTTTTATACCGGACTCAGGATTAATTCTTATTTTTTTAATTCCAAATATTATTATCTTTGCTCACTTATTAAACTAAATAATTTCTAACACAACTAAAACAACAAATAAATTAAAAATTAACTAAAATAACTAAAATTATGAAATCACAGTCTCACAAATTTTCGCTCTTATTCCTGATAACATTTGGGATTTTTTTACTGCCCTTGTCGGGTCAGGTTGTAATTAATGAATATTCAGCTTCCAATTTAAGTACGGTTACCGATAATCATTCGTCTTACGAAGATTGGATTGAATTATATAATACCGGTAGTTCTTCAGTTGACCTGGGCGGCTACTATTTAAGCGACCGGCCATCCGATTCAGCTAAATGGGAAATCCCTGAAGGAGTTATTATTTCTGCCGGCGGATATAAAAAATTTTGGACATCAGGTAGAGATGAAGTGTCGGGTGGACATTACCACACAAATTTCAAATTAACTCAAACCAAAGATAATCCTGAATATGTGGTTCTCACAAGTCCTCTTGGAGCTATCCTTGAGCAGGAACAGCTCTTAATTACACAAAAGGACCATTCCAGAGGTCGTACAACTAATGGTGGCGAAGGTTGGAGTGTTTTTAAAAATCCCACTCCGGGAAGCTCGAATAATTCATCCACTCCTTATCTGAGATATGCAGAAAAACCTGTCATGAGCGATTCGGCAGGATTTTACTCAGGTTCCGTTATGTTAACAATAAGCACAAATGAGCTAAATGCCCAAATCCATTATACTACAAACGGAGATGAACCTACCGCCTCTTCACCGGTTTATTCCAGCCCTATTCCGATTTCGTCAACTACAATTGTAAATGCACGAACAATTAGTAACGATTCTGATATTCTACCAAGTCTAATTGATTTTAACACTTATTTTATTGACATCACACATCAATTAGCGGTTATGTCAGCATCTGCGGCGCAATTGGATAATCTGCTTAATGGAAACCAATGGTTAAGGCCTTTCGGAACATTTGAATATTTTAACAAGGAAGGGGTGAGGACTACTTATGGTTATGGAGAATATAACGAACACGGCCAGGATTCGTGGGTACATGACCAGAGAAGCATCGATTACATCTCCCGTGATGAATGCGGTTATAACTATGCCATTAGAGAAAATCTTATTCCAATAACAGACAGGGACGAATTTCAAAGGTTAATTCTCAGAGCTGCCGGCGATGATAATTACCCCGGTATCGATACAAGCGCTCACTTGAGAGATTTTTTTATTCAGAATATAGCATGCAAAACAGGTATGAACCTCGATGTACGCAAAGGAGAAAAGGGTCTTTTATATGTTAACGGGATATATTGGGGAGTATATGGTTTTCGGGAAAAAGTGAGTGACCATGATTTCACGAATTATTATTATAACCAGGGAAAATACGATATTTATTACCTTAAGCTTTGGGGTGGAAGCTGGGCACAATATGGCGGACAGGCAGCATGGGATGACTGGAACGAGATACACAATTTTATTAAGTATAACAACATGAGTAACCAGGATAATTACGAATACGTTAAATCAAGATATGATTATACAAGCCTGGTGGATTATGTGCATATTAATTCATTTGTAGTTTGCTCCGATTGGATCAACTGGAATGTTGGGTGGTGGAAAGGCACCAATCCCGAAGGAGGACACCAGCGCTGGGGTTATACTTTATGGGATGAAGATGCTACCTTTGCACATTATATTAATTATACGGGTGTTCCGGGAATAAGCCCTTATGTGTCACCTTGTTTTCCCGAAGGCTTAACTAATGACCCGGAAGAACACATTGTCGTACTAAACAGATTAAGAAATAATGCCGAATTCGACCAGTATTATATTTCGAGATACATTGACCTTTATAATACGGCATTTCGTCCTGATTATTTAATAAATTATCTGGATAGCATAGAAAGCAGGATGTTACCGGAAATGCCAGGACATGTTGCCCGCTGGGGAGGGTCGGTTAGCCAGTGGCAAAACAATGTTCAAAAGATCAGGAATTTTATTAATGCACGGCATAATTATCTTCCCGAGGGACTGATTGAATGTTATGACCTGACCGGACCGTATGAGCTTACAGTAAATATTGATCCTGCCAACGCCGGGAAAATTCAACTAAATTCTCTAACCTTGGATCAGCCTACATGGGGAGGACACTATTTTGGAGGAATAGATATTAAGCTGAAAGCCATTGAATCTGATCCGAATTACGAATTTGACTGTTGGATTCTTAATAACCATACGGTTTTGCCATCCGATACGGTTAAAGAGGTTATATTAAGTTTAGATATGGGCGATAACATTATTGCTCATTTTATACCTAGAACACTCACAGACTCACTAATTATTAATGAAATCAACTACAATTCGGCCGATGATTTTGACCCGGGGGATTGGGTAGAATTTTATAACCCGCATGAATATGAGCTTAATATAACGAACTGGGTCTTTAAGGATGAAGATAATTTACATTCATATATTTTTCCCGAAGGCACAATTTTAGAGCCTTATGGTTTTCTGGTGTTATGCAATGATACAACTGCATTTCATGAACTTTTTCCTGAAGTTGAAAATTTTATAGGCGAAATGGATTTTGGCCTCAGTGGGGCCGGAGAATTGATAAGATTATTTGATCATACAGGATTATTGGTCGATACCGTTCATTATGATGATCAATCGCCATGGCCAACCGAGCCTGATGGAAACGGGCCAACACTTGAATTGATAAATCCGCAATACGATAATGCCCTTCCTGAAAACTGGATAGCCTCCGAAAATCATGGAACACCGGGAAAAATTAATGGCCCGTTAGTTCTTAATGCAGATTTTGAAGCTGAACCAACATCAGGTATTGCGCCTCTTACAGTTCAATTTTCCGATTTATCTGTTCCACAAGGTTCTATAATATTATGGCAATGGGATTTTGACAATAATGGCACAATTAACTCAGAAGAACAAAATCCGGAATGGATTTATACCGAACCCGGAATTTACTCTGTTTCTTTAACTGTTGAAGACGCCGTTTATCAGGATACAGAGCTAAAGGTAGATTATATTTTAGTATTAGAATCGATAGACTCACTAATTATTAATGAAATCAACTACAATTCGGCTGATGATTTTGACCCGGGGGATTGGGTTGAGTTTTTTAATCCGAATGAATATGAGCTTAATATAACGAACTGGGTTTTTAAAGATGAAGATAATTTACATTCATATATTTTCCCTGAAGGTACAATTATAGAACCTAATGGTTTTCTGGTATTATGCAGGGATACAACTGCATTTCACGATCTTTTTCCTGAAGTTGAAAATTTTCTGGGCGAAATGGATTTTGGTCTTGCCAGTAATGGTGAACTGATAAGGTTATATGATTCTATCGGTATATTGGTAGATACCGTTCATTATGATAATGAAGCCCCATGGCCAACCGAGCCTGATGGAAACGGGCCAACACTTGAATTGAAAAATCCACAATACGATAATGCACTTCCTGAAAACTGGGTAGCTTCGGAAAATCATGGAACACCCGGAGAAATAAACAGCCCGTTAGTAAATGTGCCTGAATTAAATTATCCTGTCGAAACTATTTCTTTTGTGATTTATCCCAATCCTTTCAGCGCTTCGGCTATTTTACAAATAACCTCAAAAACAAAAATAGAGGATGCGGAAGTCGTCATTTACGATGTATTCGGTAAAGAGGTAAAACGAATGATAAATATTAACACAAACCGAATAGAAATTTCCAGAGATAACCTGCCAAAAGGAGTTTACATTTGTAAATTCTTTAATAAGAAGAATACTATTTTCGGGATGGGAAAAATGATGGTGGAGTAGAATAAATAAAGGGAAAGTTCTTACTCATTCCTTTATGACGAAAATACGTTGCTCTTTTTATAGCTGCAATTAGCCAAGAAAATCGAGATAAATTTACTAAATTAACAAATTATTATTACGTATATTTGCGTGTCGTAATTTTACGTGTCGT
>CBDUSJ010000021.1:0-14161 GCA_965369845.1 uncultured bacterium
ATCAGGCGACCTGCCCGAAGCTCCGATTAACGATATTATTATTGACCCTTCTGTAGATTCTGCACTTTACATTGCAACCGATGTTGGAGTTTTCGTAACATGGAACCTTGGTCAGAATTGGGGACTTATGGGAGAAGGACTTCCCAACTTGCCTATGTGCGATCTTACCCTGCACAACGAAACAAGAATGCTGGCAATTGGCACGTATGGACGGTCGATGTATAAAATCGATCTCGATGAATTTGTCGGTTTAGAAGACAAAGAGGAAATGATCTCAAATTTGAAGATTTATCCCAATCCGGTTAAAGATATACTGCATTTCAGAATTCAAAATTCAGAGAAAGCGTTGAATTACAAGATCAGTGATTTGACAGGAAAGACTGTGGCTTCAGGAATAATAAACCCATTACAAACAGACCAACAAATTGATGTAAGCAATCTTAAACATGGGCAGTATATTTTGTCGGTTATTTGTAGCGGGCAGAAACATGTTAGGAAATTTGTAAAAAACTAATGTAATCATTTACAGTTTATGATAAGCTGTATAAATAGCTGAATACCTACATTAAGAGTTAAATTAGAAATTAGAAATTAGTATAAATAACTGCATACCTGTCTTCAGAGTTAATTGCTAAATGGTTAAGTCAAAACAATATAACAATTTAACAATGTAACAATTTAACAATGTAACAATTTAACAATTATAACAATGTAACAATTTAACAATGTAACAATGTAACAATTTAACAATTTTTAGCATCCTAATTTAAAATCGTGAACGGTTACAAACTATTTTTAAAATACGTCATTATTATGAGAACATCTTATTATTTTATTTTTATTTTTTTAGTTTTAGTGTAACTTCTCAGGAAGCTGTGGTTTTGTGCAGCGAGGCAAAAATTGCATTTTATGAACAATGCTTGCAAAACAAGGCAAACCGTTGCGCTTTAAATTTTCCCGGAAATAATTATAATGTTCTGTACCACCGTTGTCAATGGGAAATTGATCCGGCGGTTCTTTTTATCAGCGGTTCTGTTACAACATATTTTAAAACCATTGAGCCTGAAGTCAGTCATATTAGTTTTAATCTTACTGACAGCCTTGTTGTTGATTCAGTTATCTATCAAAATCAACTTGCGGATTTTTCGAGGATCAATCCAAACGAACTGCTGATTTATTTAGATGAAACTTTACCTTTTGGAACGGTTGATTCCGTGATTGTATTTTATCACGGAGTACCCCAGGCAGGTGATGGTTTTGGTTCGTTTGTCCAGGGGTACCACGATGGAACCCCTGTTATCTGGACTTTTGCGCAACCTTATGGTTCGGGCGACTGGTGGCCATGCAAAAATGACCTTTCCGATAAAATTGATTCTATCGATATTTTTGTGAAAACTCCGGCACCTAACCGGGTAGCATCATGTGGTGTTTTAGTTGACTCTGTAAATGATGGAGACAACATTATTTATCATTGGAAACATCGCTATCCGGTTGCTGCCTGTCTTGTGGGGGTTGCTGTCACAAATTATATATCATTCGTCTATACAGCATATTCGGGACAAAATGAGCTTGAAGTACTGAATTATATTTACCCTGAAGAATACAGCTCTTTAATAGAGATTATCAAACGTATCGTACCGCTGATTGAACTGTTCAGTGAACTTTTTATTCCATATCCTTATATAGATGAAAAATATGGCCATGCATCATTTGAACATCCAGGAGGTGTGCAAACGCAGACTATGAGTTTTATGGAATCTTATACACAAGACATAATGGCTCACGAACTTGCACACCAATGGTTCGGCAATTATATCACCACTTCTTCGTGGCACGAAATATGGCTGAATGAAGGCTTTGCAACCTATTGTACCGGACTGAACTATGAACATTTTTTTGAGGGGTATTATTGGCCTATTTGGAAAAATAATACCTTGAATGCCATCATTGGAGAACCTGACGGTTCAGTTTATGTGGAAGATACAACGGATATTATGCGTGTCTATAGCCCTCGGTTAACCTATCACAAAGGCGCATACCTTGTTCACATGCTTCGTTGGGTACTTGGCGATGAACATTTTTTCCAGGCCATTAAAAATTATCTGAACGATCCAAACCTGGCATTCGGATATGCTACCACAGAAGATTTGAAAAATCATCTTGAAACTGTTGGCGGTATCGACCTGACTGAATTTTTCGACGATTGGTATTTTGGGGAAGGGTATCCCACTTATTCGCTTCAATGTATTACGACACCTGATAATAAATTGCGGGTTACGATCGTACAAGAACAATCGCACTCGTCTGTCGATTTTTTCGAAATGCCGTTGCCTGTCTTGTTTTATGGCCCTTTGACAGATTCAACCATCATTTTCGACCATCAATTTTCCGGTCAGGAATTTGTTGTTGATCTTGGTTTTGTGCCGGATTCCCTAACTATCGACCCCGAAATATGGCTAATTAGCGGAGAAAATAGTTATACAATCGACATTAAAGAATATGCCGCTGATTTTTTTACTGTGAGGCCAAATCCTGTTACCGATATTTTGGAAATCACTTTTGAAAAAACTGTTCCTTGTAAAATTGAATTGTTCGATATTCAGGGATTGAAAATTTATCAAGATATATCCAACGGAAATAATCCATACATACTAAATTTAAAAGATCAACAGCAGGGTATGTACTTTTTGCAAATTACTTTTGACAAGCAAATATTCCGGACAAAAATTCTGAAGATTTGATGTGTTACAGGGTATAAGGATAAATGGTCCTTTGTTTCCTTTATTCCCCTTACTTCCTTACTTCCCTACTCCCCTAATAATATTTGTGTGAGTGCAAAAAAATCTTTTACGCTGAGTTGTTCCGGGCGTTTTTTGAAAATGTCGAACGGCTCCGGGTCAAACTTATTTTTCCAAAATATTTTTAAAGAATTTTTCAGGGTTTTCCTGCGTTGATTAAAAGCTGTTTTAACAATGGTAAAGAATAATTTTTCGCTGCAAGTAAGCTGAATATCTGATTTTCGGGTTAGCCTTATCACGGCTGACTTTACTTTTGGCTGTGGAAAGAAGACGTTTTCGCTAACCGTAAACAGGTTTTCTATCTCGTAAAATGCTCCAAGCAATACGCTTAAAATTCCGTAGGTTTTATTACCCGGAGGAGATGAAATTCTTTCGGCAACCTCCTTTTGTATCATGCACACAACCTGGGTTATCAGGTTACGGTTATCGAGAATTTTAAAAAATATCTGGCTCGAAATATTATATGGGAAATTCCCGATTATGCTAAAGTTACCGTTAAATAATTTGCTAATATCAGATTTCAGAAAATCAGCATGGATGACCTTACCTTTTAAATCGGGATAATTTTTATAAAGATGATCTACTAATTCATCATCAATTTCAATCACTTTTAAATCAAGAACCTTATCAAGCAGATATTTTGTAAGAACCCCGGTGCCGGCGCCAATTTCTAAAATACAAGCGGCATTTTTGTCAAGGCTCCCGATTATTTTCCGTGCAATGTTTTCATCTCTTAAAAAATGCTGACCAAGATATTTTTTAGGATTTACGAAGTTCATCTTTTTCTATGGAAAGAAATATTTGAAATAATTAATAATGAAATAATTTATTATTAAACAAAACCATCTGACCGTTTTTTTCAAATCAACTCATCAATCAATTTATCATATCTCCCCGCAAATTCCTGAATCTTTTTCTTGCTTCTACAACAAAAAGACTTCCCGGATAATCGGTCAGAATTTTTTCGTAAAGCTCCATAGCTTTCGAAATATCTTTAAACTGATTTTCATAAAGTTCAGCACGCTTCATAAGAGCATTATCAGCCAAAATATCTTCCGGATACATCTCTACAACTTTTGACAGTAACGAATCTGCCTGTGAAAACTTTCCCTGTTTTAACTTTATTTCAGCTTTTTTATACAAAACCTCATCAAACAAGGGATGCCACAGAGACACCATTTGGACGGAATCAAGGGTTAAAAGCGCCTGTTCAAATTTGTTCCGGTAAACAAGGAGATCGGCTTTTGAATAATAACTCAGCGCTGTATATGAACTGTCCATGTCTATATTATCACTTATCAGTAAAGCCATATCCATGGCATCGTTTGCAATCAGCTTGGAGGTAGCGGCTTTGAGAACATCGAGCTGCGCCTTTGCCCAACCGAATTCACCAATATAATATGAAAGTTTTGCGTTTTTGAGTTTGGCAAGATGTCCGAGAGCATCGTTTTTAAAATCCTTGTCCACTTGTGAATAAAGCAAAGTGGCTTCCCAAACATCGCCTGAAAAAAGCAAAATATCGGCAAGCTCTATCTTACATTCTGCCTTGAGCGAAAAAGGCACATTCGGAATGCTAACTGCTTTATCCAGTAAAGCTTTCGCTTCATCAATATTATCAAGATAAAAAGCCTGCAGATGAGCCATGTATCGCATTATCGGAACTGTAGAAGAATTCTCCCCGAATTCTTCAAGAGTTATGAGGTATTCATTCTCAAGGTCTAGAAGATCCTGATGTGTATAATCGAAACGGTTGGTAACCTTCAGATACCGGGCATTGAGCAACCCGATCCTTGCATCAAGGTAATACGTATTTGCCGCTCCTTTTGATAACAAGTAACTGAAAGCATCTATGGCAACATCGTAACTCTCGTTGGAGACACAAACGTATCCAAGATCATAAACCCTGAAACCGTCCTCGTTTAATCTTCTGTCGAGCGATTTAGCCTGTAGAAAAGCCATATCAAAATCTTTTTGCTGAACCGAAAACCAAATCAGCATTTCGGAATAAAATGTTTTCTCCGGATTTTTCTGAACGCGTCTTAAAAGTTCTTTACGCAAAACATCGCTTTTTTCATTTTCAGGGTCTTTGTTAATGGAAGTTTGTAAACGCGCCTGAACCAACTCCATTTTTGAAATATCAAATTCGAGCAGGTTTAAATATTCGTTAATCATATCCTGCGAATTCCCGAGCCGGTCGTATATCCTTGCAAGTTCCAAGTTAAAAGGATAATCCGACAAAAGTTTACGACCCTCTTTATAAGTTTTTATGGCATAATCGGTTTGCCCCCTGTAATTAAAAGCATTCGCCAAATCACGTATCTGGTTTCTGTCGGCGCTCAGGCTTTTTAGCGCTTCGTCATACATTTTTTTTGCTTTCGATTGATCGCCTGAAAGAGAGTAAATATATCCTTCATCGACCAAATATCGTAACCTCGCCGGATTTTTTCGCTTTTGCTTCCTGATGGTCTTAAGAGCTGTTTTATAATCCTGCAGTTCGGTCAGGCAAAAAAGATAATAGGTGTAATAATATTGAGTTTCTTTTTCGTTATATAATTTTTCGTACAAGACTACCGCCTTTTCGTAGTCTTTACTTTTTATAAATTCGGCAGCCAGTTTTTCGTCATCCGATTTTTCGTTTTTTTTCCTTTGCTCAAGGCCGGTTGGTTTTTTTCTTGGCTTATTCTGAGCAACTGCACCCGGCAGAATTAGGAAACATATCAGTATCAGAAATATAATTTGAACAGTGGTTGGTTTTACCTTTATCATAATTTGTGATAGTTAAAAGTATTATTTGCAAAACTAATAAATACGGGAAATATTTTTGGTAAATGAAGTTTTCTACGAATATTAAAACCTAAAATTATGTCAAATTTACCAACACACACCAATAATAATTAATAACCTTGAAACAGTATAAGAAAGAGCTCAATAAATATTTATTGAACGCCTGTCAGCCTGTTTAATTTTGCCAAAGAAATCAGGTAATTTAATTCCGAAGCCAGTAGATCTGCTTCGGCTTTTGCATAATCAGCCCTTGCTTTTAATAACATAGAAGATAATACTTCACCTTCCTCAACCGAATTTTCAGTCAGCATCAATTCTTCTGTTCTTACCTCAAGCGCTTTTTTTGCTGTTTGAATTAGTTTGGAAGCATAAGTTAAATCTAAATATGCTTTATGTACTTCCGCCTTCACAGTTTTATTTTTATACTCAAAATTCATTAAAGCCTGGTTATATAAAGCATTTCGTTGTTTTACAATTGCAGATCTTTCACCGGAGGCAACCAGTGTCCATGATAAATTCAATCCGGTTATAAAATAATAATTAGGTGTAAGAGGGATGCCATACTGATAATTATATTTTGCAAAATATGACAGTTCGGGTATGTACGCTTTTTTTGCAGCGGTTATTCCAAGATTCGCTTTACCCAGTGTAGCATTTGAAATATTCAATTCATAATTGTTTTGAGAAGCTAAAGAATAATAATCCCCGATATTTTTGAAATCACGCAAATCGATAGAATCTAAAATAAGAACCGGTTTGGTATCAAGATCGAAGCCAACCAATTGATTGAATGACAATATATATGATTCTTTTTTGTTCTGCGTTTCAAGGAGTTCCTGTTTCTTTTCATATATTTCCGCTTCCAAAGCCGTAACGTCAATTTTCAAAGCCTGACCCGATTCAAAGGCATTTTTTGCATCATTGTAACTGGCAATATTATACTCAAGCTGATATGAAGCAACCTCTTCATTTTTTTCTTCAATTAGTATCCCATAAAAAAGTTCTTTAACACCCAAACTTATTTCCGAAATAATATTATAAAATTGTAACTTGCTTATTTCTAAATCAAAATCAGCAATTTTTCTTCCTGTATTAATGCTTGTCAATTGACTTAACGGTTGATAAAGGCCTACATTTGTTTTACAAAAAAGCTCTTCTCCTTTAACAATTGTTATTCCTTTTGGCGGAAGTGGGAAATTATCTTCCAGATATTCTACTAACTCTTCATCATCAAATAGTTCTTCATAGAGAAAACTAAACTCACCTTTTTTTGCAGTGATATACGGATTGCTATTATATCCAAAATTCCCCTCTGCGATTACTCTTGGGAAATAATTGCTTTTCATTTCCTTTAATTTACCATCAGCATTAGCAATTCTATATTGAAATATTTTTATCAACTGATTTTGCTCGACAGCCATTTCCAGCGCATGGTCAAGGTTTAAAAAGATAGTGTCCTGTGCCGACGTAATTTGAAAAGCAAGGATAAGAAAAACGATTACTAAATACTTTTTTAACATAATATATTTTTTGTAACTGTTCACGGCTTAAATAACTGATTTGATTTTAGATTTTAGAATTAAGATTTAAGATTTTAGAATTAAGATTTAAGATTTAAGATTTAAGAATTTAGAATTAAGATTTAAGATTTTAGAATTTATCATTTAGAATTTATCATTTAAAATTTATCATTTAGAGTTATCAATATTTTTTGTGGGTTTAATAAAAAGACTATATAATACCGGAATCACCAATAAAGTGAGAACCATTGAAAATACAATACCAAATGCAAATACACTCGCTAAAGGCGCCCATAAAGGATCATGCATAACTATCATTGGAACAACGCCGATGGCTGCCGCCATGGTTGTAAGAAAGATAGGCCTTAATCTCCTTTTGGCAGATTCAAGCGCTGCTTTAGCATAAGAAATCCCTTCTCTAACAACCAACTCGTCAGAATAATCAACTATTATCAGGGCATTTCGTATTACAATTCCTACAAGAGCAATCAATCCGACAAAAGCCGTAAAACTAAAAACATTACCTGTAATTAACAATCCAAGCATGGAACCAAAAAGCGTAAGCGGAATAGAAACCATAATTATCAAGGGCCTGAGTACATCTTTAAATTCATAAAGAAGAATTAAGAAAATACAAACCAGGCTAATGATAAGTGCAATCATCATTTGTCCGAATGTTTCATTCTGGTTTTTAATAACCCCTCCGTATTCCAGCGAATATCCGGGTAACAGAGCAAGTGAATCAACATGAGGTTGTATAGCTTGTTGAATCCCGGAACTCAGGAAACCGGCCTTAGTTTTACAACCGGTTGTTAATGTACGCATTCCGTTCCTGCGGGTTATTTTTCCAGTCTGCCATTCAGGTGTTAGTTCACTAATTTGCCGTAAGGGAATATTCTTTTTCGTTATTGGAGAACCAATATACGTATTGCTGATATCACTAAAATCATTACGTGCTTCTTTATCAAGCCTGAAAGTGATATTCACAGGATCATCCCCTTCCCATAAAACAGAAACCGGAGCTCCATGAAATCCTACAGCAAGCAAATCAGCAATAACTTTTGTTGTAAAACCCAGTTGATTTGCTATGTTATCGTCAACATCAATTTTTATAAAATAGTTATCTTCGAAATCCTGCCTTATCAATGTGCTGCCCGGTGTATTTCTATAAATTTCTTTTACTTTATTTCCAATCTTTTTTATTTCTGCTATGTTATTTCCAAAAACTCTTACCTCAATTGGTGAAACAACCGGCACTCCCTGTGCAAATTCCATCACATCAATTTCTGCATTAGGAAGAAAATTATTAAGATGTTTTTCATAATAGACGGCTAATTTGCTCGCCTCCTTTACCGAAGAAGTATTGATTAGAAACATTGCATAACTTTCTTCCGGGAAAACAGGTGAAAAACTATAATATATTCTTGGCGCAGAAGTTCCGATAAATGACGCAAAACCGGTAATAGCAGTATCTTTTTTGAGGATGTTTTCTATTTTTTTTACATCAGCATCGGTAACACTGAGTTTTGTTCCGAGAGGTTCGAAGATTTGGATAATGAACTGACTCCGTTCCGCATTGGGAAAGAATTGCTGTTTTGGGAAATTCATAAAAATAACTCCGAGGATAATAGTCAGGATTGCCAGTCCGATTGTTAAAGTCCTTCTGCGAAAAGCCCATTCAATGCCTTTATCAAATATGTTTTGGATAATCGTTAACACGGAAAATTTTTTCTTCGGGCTATCGGTTTCTACAGTCTTCTTTTCAAGTCCTTTTCTAATAAAAAGATAAGCTAAAAAAGGAGTAAGAAAAAAAGCAACAATAAGTGAACATGTCATAGAAATAGCAACAGTAACCGGTAGGCTTATTAAGAATTGACCTGTGGCTCCGCTTAACATAAAAACCAATGGAAGGAAAGCCATGATTATTGCAAGCGTTGAGGTAAACAAGGGAATGGAAAATTCTGTAGCGCTGCGCCATGCAGCCTCAAACCTGCTCAGGCCCTGATCCAATTTGGCAATATAATTATCAATAACAACAATAGCGTTGTCCACAACCATTCCAAGAACAACAATTAATGATGCAAGGGAAACCTGTTGTAATTCAAATCCAAAAAGATTCAGGAATGAGAAAGTCATACCAATAGAAATGGGAATGGAAAAAGCGGCGATAATAGCAATATTGAAAGGCAACAGCAGCATTATAACAAGGATAACTGCTACAACAGCAATAAGAAACTCCTGAAGGAAATCATTTACTGCACTTTTTACCGTTTGCGGCTGGTTGTTGATTATATGAAATTTAATATCCTCCGGCAGTAGCTTGCGTGTTTTTGCAAGAGCTTCATCAACTTCTTTCCCGAATTGGACAATATTATAACCCGCCTGCATCTGCAAAGAGATAAGCATTGTATTGCTAACTTTACCATTCACCCGAATATACTCGGTTGGCTCCTTTAATTTCTTTTCAACATTTGCTATATCTTTAATCCTGACAACCGAGCCTTCGGGAGACACACCCACTTCCTGCTCCTTAATCTGGTCAATAGTGGTGAAAACCCCTGTTGTAAATAAATTTACTTTTGAATATTCAGATTCAATGTAGCCTGAATACCGGATCGTATTTTGAGTTTCCAATATTTTAATTACATCTACAAGACTGACACCATACTGAACTAATTTTTCCGAATTAGTGGTAACTTCAATTTCTTCAGGTTGATATCCGATACGATCCATTTTGGAGACAGAAGGAACCTTTCTTAAATTATTTTCTACCAACTCAATATAATCTTTCAATTCGCTATAAGAATGCTCATCAGTTTCCACAGCTATTAATAAAGCTACGACATCGCCAAAATCCGAGTCAACTATCGGGCCTAATACTCCTTTTGGTAAACTGATCTTTGATAATTCAAATAAACCCAGACTTAATCTATCCCAAAACAGATCGGGGATATCCACCCAATCTTCAAGTGTTACCGTTACAACTACCTGCCCATCTTTTGTCGTTGAATAAGTTTCGTCCTTTTTAACTTCCGAATAAGTAAAAAGTTTGTTTTCAATACTTTTTGTAACTTGTTCTTCAACCTGTGTTGCTGTTGCCCCCGGATAAAAAGCGATTACCAACGCCTGTCTAATGGTAATTTCAGGAGAGGAACGACGTGGCATTGTCATTAAGGAATATATTCCGGCAGCAAATATTAGCAAAATAGTAAAAATCGATACCCGATGATACTTTAGCGATGCTTTGATTATATTCATAATTTTTCTTTATCCTGAATATTGTTTATTTCTCAATTGAAATTCCGGCGCCTTCGTAAAGTTTGGTTTTTCCTTCGGTAACAATTATATCACCTTGTTTCAACCCGGAAATAACATTAACTCCACCACCTTGAGCTTTTTGAGTTTGTATAGTTTTTTTTGTGACTTTATTTTTTTCCTGATTTAAAAGAAAAATATATGTTTGTCCATCGGCGCTTATCACAACGGCTTCGGCAGGTATGTTGATAATATCGTTGGTTCTTCCTGTCGGGATATAAATAAAGGCTATCATTCCCGGTTTAAGAATAAAATCAGGATTCTGAACAGTTGCTTTAATTGGAAAAGACCTTGAATACGGATCTGCCACAGGCCCTATCCTGCTGATTTTCGCATTAAACAATGAATCATTCAGGGCGGGAACTTTGATAAAGACTTCTTTGTTTAATGATATCAAACTAATTTCATTCTCAGGAATAGCTGCCTCTGCAAAAACCTCCTTGGTATAAACAATGGCAAATAATGGCATACCCTGTGGAACCACCTCGCCGGGTTCAACACCCTCAATGGCAATCCATCCGTCATGTGGTGAAAATAAGCGGGTATCTTCAAGTTGCTTTTTTTTATAATTATAATCGGCTTGTGCTTCGTGATAAAGTGCGGTTATTTTATCATAATTACTTTGGGTAAGACTACCTTTTTCATAAAGATTTTTAAGTCTTTTAAATTCTTTTTTGGCTTCCATGAATTGCGCTTCGGAAGCTTGAAGCGCAAATTCATAATCTATGGGGTCGATTGTTGCAATCGGGTCTCCTTCGTAAATATACTGACCTTCTTCTATATAAACATTTTTTATTTTTCCTGCTACCATAAAACCGAATTTAATGGTTTTTAAAGGCAAAATATTTCCACTGAATTGCAATATCTCCTGAACAGGTTCTTGTTTAACATCAAAAACTTTAACACGAATTTTTTCCGGGTTTTCTTCTTTCTTTTTTTGATTTGAGCAGGCTGAAAATATCAAGCCGGCAAGGAATGTAAAAATGAGTATAAATCTGCAATTCATTACTTTATATTTGAATTAATATTTTTATTAAAAAATAATACGGCAAATATATAAGACTTCTAAAAATAAATATTAAAAATTAATTAATTATCTTTTTTCTGTAATGTTAGACTACCTAAAACTAAGAATAAACACTACATAATATTTGAACATTTTTTGATGAATAGAACACCCAGATATGCTTCGCTACGGGGCAGGCAGATTACACTGATTATCACAGATTTAATTTTCATTTAAATCAGTGAATCTGTGGCTAATTTCATTTTTATAACTTTTCGGAGTGGACTCACTTTTGATATTTATTTGAATGGATTTGTTACAGATTACCTTTTCTTTTTAAAATATTGATAATCCAAATAATAAAGTATTTTAACCGAGAAGCTGTTTGCAGCAGGTGAATTCAGTGTGTTTTTCAGGTTATTGAAAAAATCATAAGCGGTTTTATCCTGAAAAGTAATAATATCATTTTTCCATGCAAGCGCCAGTTCGCTGCCTGGAGCAAATTCCCACCTGAAAATCATATCGATGTTAAAGGCATTGAAATTGAAATCATTTACTTCGTCATAATCGGTTTTATCAAGATAGCCATACTGGGCCAGGAGATAATATTGCTGATATTTTACCACGATCCAGTAATGCCTGATCCTGAAATTAAGAGCAACTTTATTGTTAAAAATATAACTGGTTTCAAACAGATTTTCTACGGTTTGAATATCGCGCCTGCCGAAAATTATTTCATTATTTTCCTCTCTGTGTGTTACATAACCAATATCGTTAATTTCATTTTCAAATTCACTTTCAAATGTGAGCATAAAACGGTCATTGACCCTCCATCTTGGCTCAATATCAAACCAATAATATTTCTGATTATATTTTTCCGATCCGCCAAAACCAAGACTGAAATCAATAATAAAGGGTTTTCTATAATCAGGCGACAGCCATAAATTAAAGTCGAAACACGGAGGAATGATAAAAACCTTGCCATCGGTTCGCGCTTCATAATAATCGTGTTCGTTAACCGGTGAAATATATACCTGAAAGCCGGTGGTCAGGTAATTTTTCCATGTTGCATTCGACGTAAAGCTAAAGCCGAATTCAGTAAACTTATTCGGAGCATAAAGTGTTTCATAAAAAACAGATAAGCTGTTATACCAATTCATAAGTTTCCAGAAAGGATCATACTTGTTGTAGCGCAAAGTAAGCTGGTTTTCCACTTCATTATTCGCCTTGAGAAATCCTATCTCATTGGGGTCATATTTATCACTTTCGACCATGCGGGAAAGTGAAAATCTGAAATTCCCACTTACTTTTGATAATCCAACATTATACTTAAATCCAAGATCCGGGCAGGTATCAAGAGAATATTGCTGACTGACGTTAAGAAGCCCAAAAAGTGAATACGTGCCGGCCTTGTTAAAAAACCGGAATTCCGTTCCGCTTACATTTGCCGTTGTGTAATTCCTTCCTTTATAAACATTAGTATTGTAAAAACTCAGATACGAATTATTTTTCAAATTCTGGTCGAGAACCAACATGTTGTAATTTGTAAATGGCTGTGTAAGGACTTTCCTCTCGTTTCCAAGAGAATCGCTTATATTGGCATAAGTTGCCGATGTCATGGCATTGAACAAACCAATACCTAACCCTTTGTTCGTCCTACCAGATATTTTTGTTGCATTTATCAATTTTGTTTTGGTGGGATTATCAGTAATGTATTCTCCGTCTTTAAGGCTGTCTTCAACACTATTGTAATAATCAGGAGTATCGCCGATTCTCCGGGAATAAAAAATATTTCCCTTTTCAAACAGCTCTGTACCTTCGGTAAAAAATGGGCGTTTTTCGTCATAGTAAATTTCAAATGGCGAAAGGTTATAAATTTTGTCATCCGATTGTACCTGTCCGAAATCAGGTATCAGGGTCATATCAAGAGTAAAACTTTCGTTAATTCCGTATTTTAAATCCATCCCATAATTAAATGAATAATCCCAGTTGTTATACTTAGGTAATTTCTCAACATAGCCGGAAACATACGGAACAAATGAAAGGCGTAAAGGTGGTTTCAGATCGTCAAGCCCGGTAAGCTCGCCCGATTGTTTTATTATCCCTTCAATTTTTTTATCAATAAAATTCCAAGTTACAATCTCACGTTTTCTTCTAATACTTCTCCAGATATTTAATCCCCATGTTTGTTTACTTTCGTCAGGGAATCTCAGTGCAGAGTAAGGAATTTTAATTTCAAGCGACCATCCGTTATCCAGTATCTTTACAGCGCTTTGCCATACTGCGTCCCAGTTTTCATCGTGACTGTCAATTCCGTATTTTTCATCGAGCTGAACTCCTGAAGCTGTTACCTTAAAAGCCACAGCATTTAAGCCGTCGTTATACGGTGAAATATCTACAGAAAGAAAATCAGCATTAAGATTGTCGGCATCGCGAAACCCGAGTTCAGTCAGAATACTATCAGGCGAACTGTCGTACATCATAGCGCCGATATACAAGGCTGTGTTGTCGTACAAAAATTTAACTTCGGTTTTCTCAGTTGAAGGGCGTCCGTTGTATGGTTCGTATTGAAAAAAATCAGTAGCCGGAAAAACGTGGTTCCAGACATCATCGGTCAGGAAACCGTCAATCTTTGGATAATCAGTAATTCTTACGGCTTTCACCTGCTTTTTATCAAGCTGGGGATAAGATAATAAATGTACTAATAAAAATATCGGAATTATGATAAATCTTAATTG
>CBDUSJ010000022.1:0-14117 GCA_965369845.1 uncultured bacterium
TGTCGAAATTGATAGGGTTGAATACGATGGAGGTACTAATTGGCCGGATCCAACAGGAGCATCAATGGTTTATCCTGGTAATGTAACAGAGAATAATAATTTAGGTAGTAATTGGACAACAGCAACTTCACGTGAAAGCTCATACACTGGTGAAACCGGCGATAATGGATCCCCAGGCTCAAATGGCTCTCAACAAAAATTAATTACGGTATGGACTGGCGATGGAAATTGGAATAGCTCAAATACAACAAATTGGAATAATGGGATACCAGGTTCTGGCAATAATGTGAACATTTCATCCGGGAATGTAACAATCACGGGAAATGTATCAAGTTATAATCTTTTTATGGCTGATGGTGCTAATCTTACAATTTCAAGTGGTCAAACTCTAAGTGTACATGGTACAATTGTATTAGAAAACAATGGCTCATTCATCAATAACGGAACTTTAAACAACGGAGTGGCAAAAGGAGATGCAACTGCTGTTATGCAACGTACTATTGATAAATATACCAACGGTGCCGATGGCTGGCATTTGTTGGCTTCACCTATTGGCACTTTCAACATTGATGGTTCAGCGTTCGACCCGGGTGCCAACGATGATTTCTA
The DNA here is from genome assembly GCA_965369845.1 of uncultured bacterium. Taxonomy (GTDB): domain Bacteria; phylum Bacteroidota; class Bacteroidia; order Bacteroidales; family 4484-276; genus CBDUSJ01. The sequence goes on from CBDUSJ010000022.1 coordinate 610, forward strand.
CGGATGGAGCGAAAACACCTATACATGGATGAACCATAAAGCTGGAGATCCTACCCAAATGGTGCCGGGAACAGGTTACCTCGTATCTTACCAAACTACTGCTATAAAATCTTTTACCGGATTTTTTAATAATGTCGACGTTACACATAACAATTTATCGTTAACCACCGGTGAGGGTGAAGGCTATCATTTGCTGGGCAACCCGTTCCAATCTGCTTTGCAATGGACCAATACAGATTGGACAAAGTCAAATATTGCAGCCGGGGCAAAGATCATAAATTCAGGCGGAACATATACCGATATTACCGTTGGCGGCACAGATATTATCCCAGCCAATCAGGGATTTTTTATTCAGGTTACAGAGGATGTAAACAACAGTATCACTATTCCTAAATCACAACGTGTACACAATACAACAGCATTCTACAAAAACAATATTCCAAATTTACTTACTTTAAAAGCAGACGATGGTGAATTTTATGTTGAAACGTGGATACAATTCATGGAGGGTTCAACCGGATCGTATGACGAAAAATACGATGTGAATTTTTTTGGCGGCGTTTACAATGCACCTTATTTTTATTCAATAGTTGAAGATGGCGACTTCTATTTATCAACAAACCGCATTCCTGTTGTTGAAGACCAATACTCGGTTAACCTTGGGTTTAAAACCTTTTTGGAAAGAGAATTTGTGCTTACTGCAACCAATGTAACTTCCTTCGGGGAAGATATGGATATTTTTTTGGAAGACCTTAAAGAAGCAAAAACCATCGACTTAAAGAAAACACCGGAATATATATTTTCAGCAAGCCCCGGCGATATTACTGAAAGATTTGTTGTTCATTTAATTAATTCTACCGGTTTTGAAGATTTAGAAAATACTGAAGATATTAAAATATTTGTATCGAATAATCAGATTTGTGTTTACAGTAATAAGCCTGTCAAAGGAAGTATTCATGTATTTGATATTATTGGAAAACAGGTCATGAGTAAATTATTCAGCGGAAATGAGGGGTTTTCTTTTAATCGCTCTTCCGGGTATTATATCGTTAAAATCAGCACACAAAATTCTGTTATCACCAAAAAAATATTTGTTAAATAATTTGTTAAAAATTTAAAATCCGAATAAAATGAAAAAAATAATAATTCGCACAGTAGCAATCACAATTTTTACATTTGGCATGTTTTTTCAAATCCCTGCTTTTGCAGATGACCCACCACCACCACCGGGAGAACACGGGCAAAACACGAATCAACCTCCCGGAGGGGGCAATCCTGTCGGCGGAGGTGTTTTTATCTTAATCGCTTTAGGAGCCGGTTATGGAGTCAAGAAATGGTACGACAACAATAAACGAAAACTTGCGGAATGATTTTCTCTTTCCGGGGAAAACTCATTTCAGTTACAGACGGAAAATACAAAGGAAAATTTGGCATTTTTCATAATTGCACAAAATTAGTTAACAATTTCAGTATTTAATGGAACACGGATTAAGCGGATAATCACCGATAAAAATCAGTGTAAACCAGTTTAATCCGTGTCATCCGCCTGCCCCGTAGCGAAGTGTATCGGGGCGTTCAATTCATTAAATTGTTACTTATCATAAATGTAAATTGTAATATGAATAATTCTGAAAATAGAATATGTTTTTATTTTTAAGTCGTTTTGGTAGTTAGCAATATTCATTAAAATTTTGATTTTTAAAAGGTGGGCTAATTGGGAAAATGTTCCCTGAATACAATAATTCATCTGTTGTATCTTATCATAACCTATAATTTAAATAAACATAAAGGAATCGATGTGTTATGAAATATCCCACAAAACATGAACAAATTGAATTACAGTTCGTTATGCGTTTCACGGGAGAAGATAGGATACCGCATAAAATTTAATTTGTAAAAAAAAGCAAAAATTCAACAGGTAGTTACTAATTACAATACCACCAAAACAGTAAATTGATACCGTTAAAAGGGGAGGTAAGAATTTAAGATTGAAGATTTTAGATTGAAGATTTTAGATTGAAGATTGAAGATTTTAGATTGAAGATTTTAGATTGATGAATTGTTAAATGGTTGAATTGTTAAATGGTTACATGTCTTAATTGTTAAACTTATCAGCTCCCCAGCGGATTGTTTTTTGATATTGGTTTTTTGAATAATATATCCACAAATAAACAAAGGGGCGTTTATCCTGTAGATTTTTTTTGCGACAGGGAATATTAAACTATAATTTTTATATCTTTGAAAAAAATATCGTGATGGATAATCGTATAATAGTAAAAGAATTAAAAAACATTCTGGTTGGGAATTTTGGCGACTCTATTTCAGATGTTGTATTGTTCGGTTCTCAACTTACGGGAAAAGCAACTGAAGATTCTGATATTGATGTTTTAATAGTATTAAAACATGATTATGACCGGCAGATGAAAAGAAATATCAATGATTTATGTTACGAGATAGATTTAAAATATGATACTTTTTTAGATACACAAATTATTTCGCTAAACGAATTAAAAAACAGTTTACGGGGAAAACATCCAATATTTTCTAATGCATTAAAAGAAGGGTATCACGCATGATTAATGACGAGGACAGAAAAGTATTAATAGAATACAGGTATGCACAAGCGAAAGAAGCGGTTCAGGATGTGCATAAATTGATTGAAAATGACCTATTGAAGATTGCAGTTAACAGAATATATTATGGTATGTTTTACTCGCTGACAGCATTGTCACTAAAATATAATTTCCAGTCTTCAAAACATTTACAGCTTATAGGGTGGTTTAATAAGAAATTTGTTAAAGAAAACATGATTTCACCCAAATATGGCAAAATTCTTCGGGATGCTTTCAAAAACCGTATGGATGGCGATTATGCTCCATACATTGAATTCAGTAAAGAAGATATATTGGAACTATACTCGGATATGAAAGATTTCATTAATGAAGTTGAAAAATTATTAAAAAATAATTAAACCTCGCAATGACGGGTAGTTTTTTAATAGAGGTACACTTAGTTTATCTTACCAGCCCATTCTCCTGGCAAATACCACCAGTTCAGAGGTTTTATGTAAGCCGGTTTTTTCAAGGATGTTTTTCCTGTGAGTATCAACGGTGTGTTTACTGATGTAGAGTTCTTCGGCTATTTGAATGGCTGTTTTGCAGTCGGCGATCAACCGGATGATATCTAATTCTCTTTCAGTAAAATTTGGTAGATTGGTGGATTTCTTTACTAAAACCGTCAGAGTTCAAATCAAAGTATGAATAAACTTCAGGCTTACGAATGTTTTTAGTTTCGATAATTTTTGCCTGATATTTATTAAATTAAACACAGGTGGTAGCGACAAAATAATAATTATCAGGATGGTAAATCCTAAGACTGCATTGTGAAATATAATATCAATGGTTTTTTTAATCACTTGATTGATTTTATTGCCGGACGATTTTATTCTAATATTTGCCAACATCACCGAGATATCTGAATCCGCCAATAATGATATTAATATCGTTTGTGGTTTTATAATTTCTGGCGTACAAAAGATTGAGGCGTTCCAGGGTATCGTCGCACAGGTTTATATCTCCTAACGCAACCGCCGGATTCAGAATACCGCTTTTTAAAACAGGCAACTTTTCCGTATCGTGTGTTCCTGTTTTGCAATAGCCAACCCAGGTCTTTTTTCCAAAAAGCACATTTAAAATATTTTTAATAAACTGTAGCGGTTTTTTTACTAAAAACACTGATACCGGTAAAGAAGCCAAAAGCAAAATACTGACGCATAAATCGAGAAACCTCTTATTGCGTTTGTTTTTAATTTTACTTATCGAATTAATTTCAAGAGTGTAAAGATCGCCGGCTGTGTTAATAGAGTTGCTGCCGATAAGCGACAGGCTTTCGGGAGGGGCGATTTTATAATCAAGTTGCGGCATTTGCAATTCCGACATTTTATCGATTATTACCTGCGCCGGAATATCTTTGGCGCAAAATATTATTTCATTTATTTTATAAATATTGACTATATCTTTTATTTGATTATAGTTGCCAATAAAACCTTCGGCTTTGGCGCTATTTTCTGAATAATTTACCAGTCCGATAAATGCAGGTTGTAATTCGATAGTCGTAAGAATGTTGGCAACTCTATTAGCTTCTTCCTTTTCGCCGATAATCAGGTATCTTTTGTTTTTTGGAGCACCTATCTCAAAGTGCTTTAATCCGAATATGTTTAAAAGAAGACGCAAACCGGTCATTGAAATATATCCCCAAAGCGCTCCCAAAAGAATTAATGCCCGCGAAAATCTGTAAGATTCCTCAAGCAAGCTGTACAAAACTAAAATTGCAACAGTCCCCCAGGATAAGCCCCTGAAAATTCTGAAGAGGTTTATAGGCCGGTCGTAACCTCCCGCAAGATAAACCGAAAAAAGCCAGAAAAGAATATAAACCGGTACGGCTATCAAAATGAGCTCGGGAGGATAATTGCCTCCGTACGGGAAAATCATCGAATGTTCCCAGTAATTTTTAATAAAAAAGATGCCTCCGAATATTATTATCGCATCACAAAATGGCAATGCTATTTTGTCAGCAATTCTTTTAACAATAGCCAGAAAAACTCTGAAATAGATCGCAATATTTATCAGGAACGAAAATAACCGGGCGTTTTTTTTAGAGAAATGCTTTTTGGCAAAAATCACCATTGCTTTATAAAAAACGAAAACATAGTTGACAGAACTTTTTTTAGTGCTTTCACCTTTGTAATGAATTATCCTTGTTTCGGGGAAATAGTAATTTTTATAACCTGCTTTGGTAATTCTGTACGACAAGTCGATGTCTTCACCATACATAAAGTATGACTCATCAAGATATCCGGTTTTATTCAAAACCGATTTTCTTATCAGCATAAATGCGCCTGAAAGAATATCCACTTCGTGGGTTTTATCTTTGTCAAGATATGTAAGGTGGTACTGTCCGAAAGTTTTTGAGCGGGGAAATAATTTTGCAATGCCGAAAATCTTATAAAATGCCACTGCGGGAGTAGGCAGTCCTCGTTTCGATTCAGGGAGGAAATTACCTTTTCCGTCGATCATTTTCACTCCAAGCCCTCCGGCTTCGGGATGATTATCCATAAAAGAAACAATCTTTTTGAATGTATCATCCTCAACAACTGTATCCGGATTAAGAAGAAGAACATATTCCCCTGAAGCCAATCCAATTGCCTGGTTGTTTGCTTTCGAAAAACCTTTGTTGTCTTTGTTGGCAATTATTTTTACTTCGGGGAACTTTTCCGAAACCATCTTTACCGACCCATCAACCGAATTATTATCCACAACAAAAACTTCGGCGCTAATGCTTTCTATGGCTTTTACTACCGAATGCAGGCATTGTTCGAGAAAATACTTTACGTTATAATTTACTATTATTACGGAGAGCTTCATCCGCATAAAATTTTAATAGAAGAATATTGAACGATTGAGGTTAAGGGTTATTTCTCCTTTCCCGGGAAAATATACAATGGAACATCAGAATGGAAGAGCAATTTTTTTGTATGGTCTTTAGAAAATAAACTTTTAAGAAAACTTCTCCGGTGATGAACAACAGAAATAATATCTATTTTGTTTTCTTTAACATAATCGTTTACACCCTCAATAAAGTTTTCATTATCTATAATTTTGAATGTTATTTTACCGGAATTTATTTCATCTGCAAAATGCACTTTTAGTTTTCCCATTTTTTCATCGTCTGTTATTTTATCTTTATCAATATTGATGTGGACACAATGAATTTTGGGTTTATAATCAACAAGTAAACTAATGAGTCTATGTATATCGTCAGTATCTTCGTCATTGAAGTTTGTAGCGTACATCATATTTTCAAATCCGTGATAATGTGCATTGCGTGGAACGGTGAGGATACGGCATTTTGCATTTTTCACCACCTTCGACGCTATTTTACCTGCAAGAATATCTTTATCGCCTTTGCCCCGTGTTCCCATCACTATAAGATCGGGCTGATAACTGTCGGCAATATTCTGTATTTCATCTTCGGGAATACCTCCGGTTAAGGTATTAACAACTTTAACATTATGGATTTTTTCGTGTTTTAATTCATCGATCAAATTGCTTTCAAGTTTTAACATATCAGCTTTTGATTCATTTCTTATTTTAATTATCATTTGCTGATTGAACATCTCATCGGTATCGACAGAGTATGGAAAACTACTGTTTGATACAATAACGTAATCGAAATAAGAGTGGAACAATCTTATCTCACCCCCTTCCTTTTTTGCAATTTCTAATGCAAAATGGCAAATATTGCCGGTATGTTCTGAAAAGTCAACAGGTACTAATATTTTTTTCATATTTTTATTTTTTATAATTTAATGACAAATATATTATTTTCTGAATGACAAATAATTATTTTTGCAATTATTCGTTTTAATAAAAAAAATTTGTTACCTCCCCGTCGCAAAATAAATACTGATTATTTTTAACAGTTTTGTTTGACAAAATTACCATTTAAATTTATGTTGGAAAGAATTTTATATATAAAATTGAAATAAGTATTCTTTTTGGTTAAATAAGTACAAAAGTGAAAAAATCATCTAACAGCAATAAAAAAGTCAATTTCGGTACTCACGATATATTTGATTATTTCGATTACGAAAAGATGAGCCCCCTTTTTGGCGCTATTGAAGACATTATTATTACAATAGATAAAGATGGTAAGTTTCTGTTTGTTGCGCCAACTTCAACTGAGTTTCTGGCATTTCCGGCAAATCAAATTCCGGGTAAGTCATTACAAGATCTGTTTGATAAGGAGCAGGCTGATTCTTTTAAAGAACAGATATTTAAGTGTCTCAAAAAAAATCAGACCATCAAATACGAATATCCTCTCCCGGTAAGAGGGCGCCAAATGTGGTTTGATGCCAAAATTTCACCTCTTGATAATAATACGGTTATCTGGGTTATCAGGGATATTACTGAAAGAAAAAGGGTTGAGAAAGTAAATTCTGTAATGCTTCATATTGCCAGGGCAGTGAATGTTTCTTATAATCTGGAGGAACTTTTTGATAATATTCGCGAACAACTTTCACAAATTATCAATACAAAAAATTTCTTTATTGCTTTATATGACCGTAAAACTAACAGAATAAGCCTTCCGTATTTCAGAGATGAAAAAGATTCGTTCGATACATTCCCGGTTGAAAAAACCATTAGTTCTATTGTTTTCAAAGAAAAAAGATCGCTTCTGCTAAAGGAAAACGAAATTCTACGTCTTATTGAAAACGGAGAAATTATACAAGTCGGTTCACTTGCAAAAGTATGGCTTGGGATACCTCTGCTTGTTGAGGGAAAAGTTCTTGGGATTATGGTTGTGCAGGATTATATTGACCAGGAAATTATCACAGAGGAACACAAGCAAATTCTTGAAGTTATCTCACCGCAAATCAGTTTTTCGATAAAGAGAAAGCAGTCGGAGGAACTTTTAAGAGAATCGGAAAAAATACTCCGCGATTCAAACATAACCAAAGACAGATTTTTTAATATTATTGCCCATGATCTAAAAAATCCCTTTAACGTCATAATGGGCTTTTCGAATCTTTTGTTAGAAGAATGGAACGATTTTGACAACAATGAAAAATTCGATATAATAAAGTCGATAAAAAATACATCGGAAAGTGCGTATGATTTGTTAACTAACCTGCTCGAATGGTCGAGATTACAGGTTGGTAAATTAAGTTATAACCCGGAGTTTATAGATGTTTCTGCTTTGGTTAAGCTTAATTTCAGTCTTTTACAGACCCAGGCAGATGCAAAGAGTATTCAGTTGATATTCGAATACAACTGTGATAAGTTTGCTTATGCCGATTCAAATATGATAAATACTGTTTTGAGAAACCTGATATCGAATGCAATAAAATTCACCATGCCAGGTGGAATTATAAAAACAAACTGTAAAAAAAATAATGCCGAACATCCGGGCATGGTCATTATCTCGGTAAAGGACAACGGGATAGGGATAAATCCAAAAGATATATCTAACATCTTTAATCTTGACGGAAAGAAAAACTCAAAAGGTACACAAGGGGAAACAGGAACAGGACTCGGCCTTGTTTTGTGTAAGGAATTTGTTGAAAAGAATAAAGGAAAAATATGGGTAGAAAGTGTTAAAGATCAGGGAACCACAATTTACGTTGCTTTGCCGTTTATACCGTTATAAGTTATAATTTATGTAGTCATTCAATTATTATTCATAAGGTCAATTTGTTCGGGACTTTCACAAAATAGCCTTTCAGTATTTAACTCTGTGGGTGAGTTGGTGAGTTGGTGAGTGGTAAATTCTGCAATCTTTAACTCTTTAACCTTCAACCCTTCAACTCTTCAACCCTTCAACCCTTCAACTTTTTAACTTTTCAACCCTTTAACCCTTTAACCATATAACAATTTAACCATTTAATTATCAACCATATTTAAAATTTCCAAAATCAGTTTTAATGGTCAAAGATTTTTCTGTTGCTTTGTCGCAATGCCCGATAACACGTGCATCAATGCCGAATGACTGTGAAATGCTTATCAGATCGCCTGCAATATTTTCAGGAACATAGATTTCCATACGATGTCCCATATTAAACACTTTGTACATTTCGTGCCATGAAGTTCCCGATTGCTCCCGAATTATCCGAAACAAAGGAGGTGTATTGAACATATTGTCTTTTACAATGTGCAATTTGTCAACAAAATTCAGAATTTTTGTTTGCGCACCGCCGCTACAATGTACAATTCCGTGAATGCGGGAACGGTATTTTTCGATAATTTCTTTCATCACCGGCGCATAAGTTCTTGTTGGAGAAAGAATCAGTTTTCCCATATCAACACCTTTAACAGGACTTTTATCAGTCAGATTAAATTTTCCTGAATACACAAGATTTTCAGGAAGAAGCGGGTCATAGCTTTCAGGATATTTTTCGGCGATAGCTTTTGAAAACACATCATGCCTTGCCGATGTAAGGCCGTTGCTTCCCATCCCCCCGTTATATTGATTTTCGTATTTTGCTTTGCCAAACGAAGCCAACCCAACAATTACATCTCCCGGCTGAATTTTTTCGTTATTAATTACATCCGATATTCGCATTCTCGCGGTTACTGTTGAGTCAACAATTATTGTCCTGACAAGGTCGCCGACATCTGCAGTCTCTCCTCCTGTACTGTAAATATTTATCCCGAGTTTTCTCAATTCATTCAAAAATTCTTCGGCGCCGTTAATTATTGCAGCGATAACTTCACCGGGGATAAGGTTTTTGTTCCGGCCTATCGTAGATGAAATTAGAATATTATCATAAGCGCCCACGCACAGCAGATCGTCAAGGTTCATAACTATTGCATCCTGCGCTATTCCTTTCCAGACCGACAGATCACCTGTTTCTTTCCAGTAAACATAAGCCAGCGATGACTTTGTTCCTGCGCCGTCAGCATGCATAATTGTACAATATTCCGGGTCGTTGCAAAGTATATCGGGAATGATTTTGCAAAACGCATTAGGAAAAATTCCTTTATCTAAATTTCGAATTGCGGCATGAACATCTTCTTTCGAGGCTGAAACTCCGCGTTTGCTATATTTGTTTTCATCAGGCATAATCGGATATTTTCAGCAAACTTAATCCAATTTTTTTTCTTTATCAGAAAATTTAACTCTTCTCTTTTATCTTTATCTAATTGATACTACTGAGAATTTAGTGGAATATTGACAAATGCTAAAATGATTAAATGCTAAAATGCTAAAATGATTAAATGCTAAAATGCTAAAATGATTAAATGCTAAAATGATTAAATGCTAAAATGCAAGAATGAAAATATTACACAATATTTAATAATCGGATATTGAATCATTCATTTCATTTATTATCAAAGGTTTAATCGTTACAGAATATTTTAGCATTATCGCATTTTAGCATTTCAACTAAACCCATTACATAACAAAAAAATAATTATTTCCCACTAAAATGGTAGTAGAACCATCTAATTAATTATTACCTTCGTAAACAAAAAAAGGATACTGATTGGAATTAAAGCAAATACTTGTAAAATATTGGGGGTATGCCGGTTTTCGTCCTCTTCAGGAAGACATCATCAGGTCGGTATTAAAAGGTAACGATACTCTTGCCTTACTTCCTACGGGCGGAGGAAAGTCGATATGCTACCAGATCCCTGCATTGGCAACAGATGGAATTTGCCTTGTCGTTTCTCCACTTATTGCCTTGATGAGAGATCAGGTGGAAAGACTTAACAAGATGGGAATAAAAGCATTTGCAGTTTTTTCCGGCATGCATTACAACGAAATTGAAATTGCTTTGAATAATGCGATGTATGGCGGGGCTAAATTTTTGTATGTTTCTCCCGAAAGGCTTTCAACTCCAAATTTCAGGGAGGCATTAAAACAAATGAAAGTAAATTTGCTTGCCGTGGACGAGGCTCACTGCATTTCACAATGGGGATACGACTTCAGGCCTCCCTACCTGAAAATTGCTGAAATCCGTACAATTTTACCTGATGTTCCGATTCTCGCTGTTACTGCCTCGGCAACTCCCGGAGTTGTTGACGATATTCAGGAAAAACTTCTGTTTAAAAATAAAAATGTATTAAGAAAAAGTTTTGAAAGAAAAAATCTTATTTTTATGGTTTTTGAGGAGGAGGATAAACTTTCGCGATTGGTCAGAATATTAAACAGGACTAAAGGCAGCGGAATAGTTTACATCAGAAATCGAAGGAAAACTTACGAAATTGCACGTCATCTTTCAAAAAACAATATATCTGCCGACTACTATCATGCCGGCCTCGATGCAAAAAAAAGGGAACAACGCCAGAAACGATGGATGGCAGGTGAACAAAGAATCATGGTTGCAACAAATGCATTCGGCCTTGGTATCGATAAGCCGGATGTACGAATTGTTGTTCACATGGATATTACCGACAGTATCGAGTCTTATTTTCAGGAAGCCGGCCGTGCCGGGAGGGATAGCAAAAAATCTTATGCGGTTCTTCTTTATCAAAAATCTGACATCATTAATGCCGAAAATCAGTTGCAAATCAGCTTTCCTGAAATTGAAACAATTAAAGCAGTTTATCAGGCATTGGGAAATTATTTCCGCCTGGCTCTTGGAAGTGGGAAAAATATCAGTTTCGACTTTGATATTATCGATTTCTCCTTCCAGTACGGATTTAAACCGATCACAATTTATAACTCACTGAAGTTCCTTGAAAAAGAAGGCTACCTGATCCTTAGCGAAGGTGTGCATTTTCCTCCAAAGCTACATTTTAATATTTCGAGTGATGATGTTTACAAATTCAGGGTGGAAAATGTCAGGTTCGACGGATTTATTAAAATTATCCTGCGTTCATATTCCGACTTGTTTACTCATTATGTAAAAATAAATGAAAACGAAATTGCTAAACGCTGCGAGTTAAAACCCGAACAGGTTACAGGAATTTTGGAACATTTGCATAAAATCGGAATCATTACTTATACTCCTTCTAAAAACAAGCCACAACTGACTTTCACTGAAGAACGGCTGGACTCAAAGGATCTTTATATTTCAGACGAGAATTATGCCTTGCGTAAAAAGGCGGCTTTCGAACGTCTGAACACTGTTGAAAAATACATTTCATCGACAAATAAATGTCGCAGCCTGTTTCTTCTTTCTTATTTTGGTGAAACTGAGACAAAACGTTGTGGTAATTGCGATGTTTGTATCAGAAGAAATAAAATAGAACTCAGCGAGATGGAATTTGATGTTGTGCTTGAACATATCAAACCATTGCTAAAACAACAGCCTCAATCAATTGACGATATTGTTGCTTCAGTCAAAAAAGTAAACGAGGACAAAGTGATGCGTGTGCTTAGATGGTTGCTCGATAACGATAAAATAAAATACACAAAAGATAAAAAAATAATTTGGAATTAATATAAAAATAAACTTGCCGACTTCCGGATTTATGATACAAAATTTTAGTGTCTGATGATTATTGAAAAGGATTTTTATTTACGCGATGATGTTGTTACTATCGCCCGCGAATTACTTGGCAAATATTTGGTTACAAATTTTGACGGCTTTTTGACTTCCGGATTCATCACCGAAACCGAAGCTTATGCGGGTATAGTTGACAAAGCATCTCATGCTTACGGAAACCGTTTGACAAAACGTACAGAAGTTATGTATCGGTGTGGCGGTGTGGCTTACATTTACCTTTGTTATGGTGTTCATTCTCTTTTCAACATTGTAACAAACAGGGAAGGTATTCCTCATGCCGTTCTTATTCGGGGCATACATCCGGTTGACGGAAAACAAACTATGCTGAAAAGAACTGGAAAAAAAAACATTTCAAATAATTTCGGGAACGGACCAGGGAAAGTATCTAAAATTTTAGGGTTTCATTTCTCACATTCAGGAATTCCTTTAACTTATTCAAAAACCGGAAACAGAAAAACCGGAAAATCCGAAGAGCTAAAAATATGGCTTGAGGACAGGGAACTGATTGTCCGGGATGATAAAATCAAAATCACAAGCAGGATAGGTGTTAATTATGCGGGTGATGATGCAAAGTTGCCATACAGGTTTGTTTATGAAATCAAATAAAAAATGCCCTACCTTGAGGCAGGACATTTTTTCTTCTTCTTCTTTTCCCGGTTTCACTTAAAGAACTTCGGTCGCCAAATCGCTTCCGGCTTTAAACTTAACAACTTTTTTTGCAGCAATTTTTAATTCCTGACCCGTTTGCGGGTTTCTTCCTATTCTTGCAGCACGTGTTGAAACTGAGAATGTTCCAAATCCTACTAATGCAACTCTGTCGCCCGAACCAAGTGCATTTGTTGTAACTTCTATAAAAGCATCAAGCGCTCTTTTAGAGTCGGCTTTTGTTAATTCTGAGGCGGTAGCCATTGCATTTATTAATTCTGCTTTGTTCATGGTTACAAAATTTTTGATTAATAATTTTGAAATATCATGGCAAAGATAAGCTAATTCTACAAAATAGCAAATTTTATGTATAAAATTTTAAAAAAAATATTTTTCTATTAAAAAAAATGTAACTAATATGAAATTTTCCAGTCGCCTGTAAATTTAAAACCGTTCAAAAATTCCTTTATACTTACTCGCCTTTTACCCGATAATTGCAACCGGTGAATGTTGATAAAACCATCTTTTGCTTTTATGGACATTTTATCCTTGTTGTTAGTTTTTAATGTGCCAAACGGGTCAGATGACAGAACCAATTCTTTGCTTGCTTTAAATATCTTTATTTGAACCTTTTCATTTTCTGAAGATATAAGCTCGGTGAATGCAGCGGGATACGGAGCAAGTCCTCTTATGAAATTGTAAATATTGTGAACGTCATTATTCCAGTTTATCCTGCAATCTTCCCTGAATATTTTTGGCGCTTCTTTCAAAATTTCATCTTTACCAATCAATTCATCCTGTCGGGAGAGGGAGTAATCATTATTCAAAATGGCTTGTGTTGTTTTTACAA
>CBDUSJ010000023.1:0-13929 GCA_965369845.1 uncultured bacterium
GATAAGTCGAAGGGTTTACAAATTTCAAGAATAATAATATTTAGTAAATAATATCTTTGTGTCTCTACGTCTCTGTGTCTCTACGTCTCTATGTCTCTGCGTCTCTGCATCTCCGCATCTCTGCGTTCAATCAAACAAATTCAAAAAAACCGTTGCTAATAAAACAAATCGTCAATAAAAAGTTGAACATCATTTACAAATATGGAATATAATGAACAGCTTTTCGATTTTCATATTGTACTTTTTTTAATTTCAAATGTTTTTATTAAATAAATTATAATGGGATTTGTACTTTTACAGCCAAAAATAGAATTAAATATTTAAGAAAAAAAAAGTTCTATGTCGAAAAACCTTTACATTGCTGCAACAGAGGCGAATTCCGGTAAATCCCTGATTGTTCTTGGGATTATGAATATATTAACAAGACATATTAAAAAAATAGGGCTGTTCAGACCCATTATACAACTTGACCAACAAAAAGATCACAACATTGAATTAATTTCAAACCGTTATAACCTTCCTTTTGATCATGATTCTATGTATGGCATGACCGGCAAAGAAGCATTTGAACTTATTCAGGAGGGCGATTTTGATAGCATGATTACAGGTATTTTAAAAAAGTACAAGAAACTGGAAACCGAATGTGATTTTATATTAATTGAAGGTACGGATTTTACAAGCTCGCTTAAACCTTTTGAATTCAAATTTAATTTACAGATGGCTAACAACCTTAGTGCGCCTGTACTTGCTGTGATAAACGGCAAAGGGAAAAATGTAATCGAAATAGCAGATACTATCCAACTAATTAAAAACATCCTTTATGATGAAAAATGTACTTTTATGGGTATGTTTGTTAACCGGGTTAATAAAAAATATTTAGATGCAATTTATAATCTATTCAAGAAAATCAAAACAAGTGATGAAATCGATTTTGTAATTCCTGAATTGGATTTACTTCAAAAACTCACTATACGTCAGATCAGCGATGAACTAAAAGCCAAGCGTATTTATGGTGACGATAGTGTTCTTGATTATGATGTGAATAATTTCAAAATTGGGGCCATGAGCATCGAAAATATACTGAAATATACTGAAAGTGGAACTCTGGTAATTACACCCGGTGACCGTCCTGATGTCCTGATAAGTTTATTCATGACTCTTTTATCTGAAAATTATCCAAAAATTGCAGGTATCATTCTTACCGGTGGTTATGAAGTAAGTGAAGAATTAAAAAAACTTATTTCTGGTATTAAGAAACTTCCCGTGGCCGTGCTTAAAGTTGACACCGACACCTATACCACCACCCTGAATGTAAACAAGATCAAAGCTGTGCTTACTCCCGACAACGAGCGAAGAATGGCAATAGCGCAAGGGCATTTCGAATCCTTTGTTGACGACACAATATTGAAAGAAATAATAGACATACCACCTTCAACCGTAGTTACGCCCATCATGTTTGAGTATAATCTTTTCGAGCGGGCACGTTCAAATATCAAACATATCGTACTTCCTGAAGGCATGGATGACCGCATCCTCATGGCAACTGAAATCTTGCTCAGGCGAAACGTAGTTGAGCTAACGCTGCTTGGCAATGAAGAAGATATTTTTAAAAAAGCAGACGAGCTTCATTTAAAGCTGGACGGTGCTAATATTATCGATCCTTATGATAACGATCTCATCAATGATTACGCGGCTACTTATTATCGTTTGCGTAAGCACAAGGGAATTACCAAAGAAATGGCGTTTGACACCTTGCGCGACGTGAGCTATCTTGGAACAATGATGGTTTACAAGGGTCATGCCGACGGTATGGTTTCAGGGGCTACACATACCACACAACACACCATACGTCCTGCATTTGAGTTTATCAAAACAAAATCGGGTTTTTCAATAGTTTCCAGTTGCTTTTTAATGTGTTTTGAAGATCGTGTACTGGTTTACGGCGACTGTGCTTTAAACCCCAATCCCAATGCGGAACAATTAGCCGATATTGCTATCAGTTCTGCCGACACTGCAAATCTGTTTGGTATCGATACACGTATTGCGATGCTGTCTTATTCCACCGGCGAATCGGGCAAAGGCAAGGATGTTGAAAAGGTAAAATTTGCAACGGAGATTGCACGCCGACGTCGCCCCGATTTGAAAATAGAAGGCCCTATTCAATACGATGCAGCTATTGATGCAACAGTAGCCAGAAAAAAAATGCCGCATAGCGAAGTGGCAGGAAAAGCTACAGTTTACATTTTCCCCGACCTGAATACAGGTAACAATACGTATAAAGCTGTTCAGCGAGCGTCTAATGCTGTGGCTATCGGCCCTGTTTCACAAGGACTGAACAAACCGGTTAATGACCTGAGTAGGGGCTGTTTATTAAAAGATATTGTAAACACAGTTTTAATCACGGCAATTCAAGCTCAACAAGAGGATTCGAAATAAAATTTCTTTGATTACTTAAATATAAAAATGAAATATATTGTTTTTAATAAAATTAATAATGATGTAATAAAAAAGTGGGATAATTTTATTAATACTCATAAATATGGAACGGTCTTTCAATCGTACCGGATGTGGGAACTTTTTAAACAAACCGATCTTTTTGAGCCTGTTTTTTATTATTGTCTTAATAGAACTAATGACCTTGTTGGAATTTTGTTGGGCGCTGTGATAAGAGAATCAAAAGGGCTTAAGGGTTTTATTTCTTCAAGAACAGTAGTTTATGGCGGTCCGTTGATCGATCAGTCTATTCGGGATAGCAATGAGGTATTGGAATTATTGCTTAATTTTTTTGTTCACGATGTAAAAAAGAGGTCGATGTTTATTCAATTCAGGAATTTCTTCGATCTTTCAGGAGTAAAAAATGTTTTTCGTGATTTTGGTTTTAAATTGCATCCCCGCCTGAATTTGTTGATCGATACTACTGAACAACAAAAAGTATGGCGGGGTATTTCTGAAAGCAGACGAAGGCAGATAAAAAAATCACTCAGAAACGGCGCCCGTATTATTGAACCCGACGATATTAAACAGCTTAGAATTTTTTATAATATTTTGAATGATCTTTATCAGAATAAAGTAAAAAAACCGCTTCCCGGATGGTCATTCTTCAAAAATTTTTACACCATCTTTCATAAACAAAATTCAGGTAAGATTTTTCTTATTGAATACGAGGGGAAAATTATAGGTGGAATATTATCACCGTTATTAGAAGGCCAATCACTTTATGAATGGTACGTATGCGGCCTTGATAAAGAATTTAAAGAGAAAGGAATTTTCCCGAGCGCATTGGTTACATGGGCAGCCATTGAATATGCAGCAAAAAATAATTTCTGCACATTTGATTTTATGGGTGTTGGGAAACCGGGTGTAAAATATGGTGTCAGGGAATTCAAATCGAGATTTGGTGGTAAAACAGTTAATTATGGCAGATACATCAGGATTAATAATCAGTTATTATACAGGATGGCCGAAATGGGTTACAACATTTTAGCTCATCTGAAAAAAATCTGAAAAAAAATCCTTCACGTATTATGTTTTCTTACTTTCGCTGATGAAAATAATTAAGTGCTTATGAAGAGAAAAATACTTTTAATTTTCCTCGATCTTCTTTTAGTAACAATTGCTTTTTTAATTGTCGCATGGTATAAACCTGCCACAATAAGTTTAGTTATTCCGTTTTATTTCAACTCTTTTCTTCTTTTCATCGGTATCTGGCTGTTCATTTCGCTTATCACAAAAAAATATAATTTTTTTACCCAGAAAATTTTTAGGGACTCAATTATCACCATTCTTATTGCAAATTTTACTGTTGCTGCCGTTTCAAGTATCCTGATCTATATTTTTAATTTATATTACTATTCAAGGTTGATAGTTTTTGGGACAATAATTATTTCAACTTTTTTCGAATTTTTCCTTTTTTATCTTTTTCATATAATTCGTACTTCTGTAAAAATTGAGGAGAGTGAGTTTCCGATAACCGGTGGCAATATCGAAGATGTAAATTTAAAGGCATCCACTCGTAGAAAGTTAAAAGAAAGTATAGTCCTTGAAAATGGGAAAGGAAAAAATATTCCAGAAAATATAAAAAAACTGATAGTCGATGAATCGGGAAAAAGAGTTTATGATTTTGTTAAAAAACATCTTTCAGGATCAGATAAAAGATTTATCGTTGTTTCAACCACAACACGTTTTAACCTGTTTTCTCTCCCTTTTGAAAAATATGATTTTATTGTTAATCTTAAAAAAACTAACGATTTTCAGCGGATAAATAAGTTTTTTGAAGCTGTAAACGGTAAGCTATCCGATAATGGTTTGTATGCCGGGAAAGTTGAGACTTACGTCTTACGCAAAGAACGAATCTTAAAAAAGTCGTTTTATCCATTGAATTATCTTTTATATACAATTGATTTTATATTTAAAAGGTTTTTTCCTAAAGTTCCGATATTAAAGAATTTTTATTTTGCAATTACACATGGCAATAACCGGGTTTTATCAAAAGCTGAAACCTTAGGCAGACTATATTCCTGTGGTTTTGAAGTAATAGACGAAAGTTTTATTGAGGGCTATTTTTGTTTTGTTATGAAAAAAACCGGTGAACCTAATTTCCCGAAAAATCCCACCTATGGGCCAATGGTAAGACTTAATAGAATAGGGAAGGAAGGCAGAGAATTTTATGTTTTTAAAATGCGAACAATGTTTGCATATTCCGAATATCTCCAGAATTATGTTTTTGAAAAAAATGCTTTGCAGGAAGGCGGGAAATTTAAAGATGATTTCAGAGTAACAACAATTGGTAAAATTATGCGAACATTCTGGATAGACGAGATGCCGATGTTCATTAATTTATTTAGGAGAAATATGAAAATTGTAGGGGTAAGGCCTCTTAGTAAACATTATTTTAGTTTGTATTCCGATGAACTTAAGCAGAAAAGAATTAAATACAAACCGGGACTTGTCCCGCCGTTTTATGCTGATATGCCAAAAACTCTTGATGAAATTATGGACTCGGAGATGAAATACCTCGAAGAATATGAAAAACATCCCTTCCGAACCGACCTGAAATATTTTTTCAAAGCTTGGAATAATATTATATTTAAACACGCAAGAAGTAATTAGATGGCAATAAAAAATAATAAATATTCAATTCTCTTTCTTCTGTTTTATTTTACTTTACTTATACAACCTAAGGCTAATGCCCAGTCGCTCACCGGAACTACAGGCTATTACAATATCCCTTCTGCAGAATTATACAGGGATAAGACCATGTTCATCGGGGCAAGTTTTCTGAATAGGGAATATTGTGAATGGACTAATCACGAATATGTTGCAATGCCTGTATTTATCACAGTAAGTTATCTGCCGTTTATGGAAGTATCTGTTCGTTTTACAAGAGCATTGGACAGGCCGGATTATTCAAGCACTGTGGGCGATAGGATGGCAAGCGTGAGATTTAAAGTGCTGAATGAAAGAAAATATTGGCCATCAATTGTTGTTGGTTTTCAGAATTTTTTTACCACACTTTCAAGCGGGGGCGCTTCCCATTTTAATTCAACTTATGTTGTAACAACCAAGAATTTTAGGATTAATAAAGTTGTAAAAAACATCGGTTTAACTGCTGGGTATGGCGCTGAAATTTTAAAAGCTGCGGATTACCAGTTTATCGGTTTTTTTGGTGGAATAAAAATTACTCCCGAACATCTTGATTTCTTAGAGTTAATGTTCGAATACGACGCAGACAGGTGGAATGCCGGATTGCGTCTGACTATTTTGAAACATATTGTTTTGCTTGCAGGTTTTGAAGGACTTAATGCATTTTCGGGAGGCATCAGTTATAAATTTCATTTACCGTAAAACAACATCCGTTTGTAATATTCATTCTTTTTCAGGAATAAATTAATAGGTATAATTGTCTTATTAATTAAAAAAATTATGAAATTATAATTATGAAAAAAATGAAATATCTGTTACTTTTCGTGCTGTTATTCTTTTCCCGCTTTTCGTTTTCACAAGATTTTTATGATGTTGAAACAGTTAATACGATTGAAATTATTTTTTCAGAACCCAACTGGGATGAAATCCTCGACCAACTGTATTTTGCAGGAAATGAGGAAAGACTTGTGGGCACTGCCATTATAAATGGTGTGCAGTTCGACAGTGTGGGCGTAAGGTATAAAGGCAACAGTTCATACAGTCCTAACAAGGTCAAGAATCCCCTCAACATTAAACTGGATTATGTATTGGAAGATCAGAAACTTGGCGAGTATGGAACTTTAAAACTTGCGAATCTGTTTAAAGACCCAAGCTTTGTTCGTGAGGTTTTGAGTTATGAAATGTGTCATAAATATATGCCGGCAAGTAAATCAAATTTTTCAAACGTGTATATCAACGGTGACCTTATCGGATTATATTCAAGTGTTCAGGATGTGGATAAATATTTTATGAGAACTCATTTTGGAAGCGATGAGAACGCGTGTTTTAAAGGAGAATTACAAGGTGGCGGGCCTCAGCCTGTTAAAGTCTGGGGATATTTTGGAACCGATTCAACGTCATATTTTAACTATTATCAATTGGAATCGGATAATGGCTGGAACGAACTTATAAATTTTCTGGACACTCTTAATAATTATACTTCTGATGTTGAAGAGGTTTTGAATATTGACCGGCATTTATGGATGCTGGCTTACGACATACTTATGATTAACCTCGATGCACCTGTAAATTTCGGTCATAATTATTATTTGTACAAAGATAATTCAGGGCAGTTTAACCCGATCGTTTGGGACCTCAATGAAAATTTCGGTGGTTTTAGTAATGTTCTCGGAGGCCAGCCGTTAAACGTTTATCAAATGCAGCATCTGACTCCTTTTTTTAATATCTCAAATCCGAATTATCCGATAATAAATAAAATTTTACCCAATCCTGAATACCAGAAAATATATATCGCCCATGTAAAAACAATCATAAATGAGAATTTTGCTAACGGATTGTATCTCGACAGGGCGCTTGAAATTCAGGAAATAATTGATGATGATGTGCAGTCTGACCCTAATAAATTTTATTCCTATTCTGATTTCCTAAATAACATTTATAACTCAGTTGGTTTTGGGCCGCAGGCAGTTGTTGGAATAACTCAGTTAATGGAAACAAGAATTGATTATTTGTTGAATCATAATGCTTTTCAGGGCATTCCGCCTGTAATTACGGATGTGACCTATTCACCTGCAATTGTTTATCCCGGAACCACAGTCTGGATAAATGCTGAAGTTTCGGAAGCCGGAATGGTTGAACTCGGGTACAGATTTAAGGGCACCGACAGGTTTGAAAAAATTCAGATGTTTGACGACGGGAATCATAACGATGGCGCTGCCGGCGATGGTTTATACGGTGTGTCGGTGATAACTGGAAATTTTGATGTTGAATATTATATTTATGCAAAAAACGATGAGGCGGTTATGTTTTCTCCCGAACGTGCTGAATACGAATTTTATTCTATTCCGGTAATAAATCCTGTTTATGATCTTAGGATAAATGAATTTATGGCGGCAAATGAATCAACGATAGCAGACCCTCAGGGTGAATACGATGACTGGATCGAAATTTATAATTCAGGCGCTGAAGCTGTTGATATTGGCGGGATGTATATTACCGATGATTTGAATGACCCTGATAAATATCAGATTCCTTCAACCCAGCCTGATTCCACAACCGTTGCTCCCGGCGAATTTTTATTACTTTGGGCTGATAAGGATTCGGAAGACGGCGTTCTTCATCTTGAAATAAAACTTTCGGCATCAGGCGAACAAATCGGGCTTTTTAGTTATGATGCAGAAACTCCGGTAGATACAGTTACTTTTGGTCAGCAAGATACTGATATTTCGTTTGGCCGCTACCCTGACGGAAATGAATACTGGGTGTTTATGACAATCCCAACTCCGGGCGCTTCAAATATTTTTGAAAGTAATGTTCAGATTATTCAGATACCCGCCGGGTGGAGCGGCATTTCAGCTTTTGTAGAACCTGAAGATCCGGATATGGGAACTGTCCTGGCTCCGGTTTTGGACAACATGGTGATATGTCAGCATTTTTCACAGGTTTACTGGCCCGAACAAGGAATTTATACTCTTAATGCCTGGGACTCCTTTACGGGTTATTCCGTGAAATTATCGGAGGAAACAAACCTGACAATATCCGGGAGTTTCATCGATGAACCTGTTGTTGACCTTGATGCCGGCTGGAATTATCTGCCGGTTTTATTCCCCGCCTTTATTGATCCTGTTGAATTTTTCAGTGAATTGGTTAATGACGAAATTTTAATAATTGTGCAGGAAATCGGAGGGTGTGGCATTTACTGGCCGGAGTGGGGAATATCAACATTGGAATATCTTGAACCTGGCGCTGCTTACTTTATTAATCTTACAGAAGCGGTTACGGTTTCATTTGAAGATTTAGCGCTGAATAATTCTTCTTCATCATTATCAAGTAGTTCGCTGAAAAGATATTTTAAAAACGAAATTATCCAAACGGGAAGCTCACATATTATTGCAATTGATAAAAATTCCGGAACAATGCCGGGAGACGTTTTAAGTGTATTTACCGAAAACGGACTTTGTGCAGGAACTGTGGTAATAACAGAAAATGATTCAAATTCAGCGCTTGTGGTTTTCGGGGATGATTCAACAACCAGCGCTGTTGACGGATTTTCGAACGGCGAACCGATGACCTTTAAATTAATACGGGATAATAAAGAATATTCGCTTGAGATTACTTTCGATGATAGCTTAAATAATTCCGGCCTGTTTTCCGACAAGGGATTGTCAGCAATAACCAATATTATGCTGAATACCGGAACTGTGAATTCGCCAAATCAGGAATTGATAAAAATATTTCCGAATCCTTCGGAAGGAAAAATGTTTCTAAAGGGAGATTATCAGAGTATTGAAATTTCAGTTTTTAATACCTGCGGACAGCCTGTGTTCTCCGGAAAAGTAAATAACGGTATTCTTGACCTCTCCCGTTTACCCAAAGGAATATATTTTGTAAAGTTTATTGATTTTGAAAATAACCGTGTCGGTAAGATCATTATCCGGTAAAAGACAAAACCAACTAATCGGTTAATTCTTTTTCATCTCATTGCTTATGTATTTACCAATAATAATCGCAATAAGGATAGTTATGTAAAGGTATCCGATAATACCGAAGAAGATCGTAAAACTTTGTGCAATATTTGACACCGGAATTATATCGCCAAATCCTATGGTGAGAAGTGTTACAAAACTGAAATACAAAAAATTATCAGTTGAAATTGCCATACCATCTCCGTAGGCAAATGATCCGTTGTTTAATATTTCGATCAAATGGAAAGCATCTGAAGCTATTATACCTAATAACAAATAACCGGAAATTGAGGCAAATATCGCATCGGCGTTAATAGTTTCGATGTCCATTAATGATGATAAAAGATATCTTTCGATTATAAAAAAAAATAAAAGGCTTGAGAAAGCGTAAAAAATTGTCAGCTCTTTATCGATATTGTAAAATGAAACACCTGATTTCAGAGATATGTTAATCCATCGTGACAATAGAATAAGAACAACGAGCACAATACTGAAAACAATGATTCTTTTCTTGTCGCGAACAAAATTAATACAGGCAAAAAGAAAAACGGAAACAATAATCGTATCTATAATATCAAAATGTTTTTCATCCGAAAAAGCAGGTACAAACAGCAATAACAGTAACGAGAAAAACAATATTTTAAATCGGTTATCAGATAAAAATTGAAGATAGTGTTTCTTTATCATGATAAATTTATTTTTCTTTTAAAAACTCTTCAAAAGTGGTAATTTTAATTGGAGTGATTCCCGCTTTTTTGAGAGATTTGTTAATTTCCGGAAGTTTATCATCAAGGATTTTTTTTACCTTTTGACGATTGTTTTCAACTTCTTTTTCGAGCATTTCGATGCCTTCGATCTGGGAATCGGTCGGACTGCCCATATAACTCATTACACCGCCGTAAATTTCCGAAATTCTTTCTCTAAGTCTGATCTCTCCGGTAATTCTTCCCATCCTGGTTGCCAACATTTGTTTGCGAAGCTCGTTAAGCTCCTCTGAAGTTTTCCTGAGTTCTTTTTTTGTTGATTTTTTTACATTATCATTTTTCAGGATTTTCTCTGCCGGATTTGTAAAATCTGTGATCTGCCTGTTGATATAAGCAAGTTCTTCGAGCAGATTGTAAGCCTTCATCATTATTTCACACCTTAAATCACGGTCGGCTACTGAATATTTCGAATCCGGGTCGTACACAACTTTTATCTTTCCTTCATAAATATTATCTCCTTTTAATATTTTCACGGAGTATTCTCCGGGCGGGTACGTAGGGCCAAAAAAAGCATGACCTAAAAGCTGAACCGAGCTGGGTACTTTTGGCGGCTTCATTCGCATTCGCCACGGAACACGGTTTATTCCTTTCCGTTTTCCCGCCGCAAGTGTTTTTATTTTTTCTCCTTCCTCGTTAAAAATTTCAATCGACATATCGCCGAAAATATGGCGCTTTTTAAGATAATATGTAATTATAGATGAACCCGGTGGATTGCCACCGACAAACTCATCATCGCCGCTGAAACTTTGCTGCCCTCCTGTACGTTTGATAACATAAGGTCGTGATTCGAGGAAGGCCACATCTTCCTGAAGAACATCCTCATTTAGTTGTCTTAAAGGGCTGATATCATCCAAAATTAAAATACCTCTTCCGTGAGTCCCAAGAACAAGGTCATTTTCTCTTTCCTGGAAAACGATATCCTGAACAGAAACTTTGGGGAAATCTCCTGTAAAACGAGTCCATGCTTTTCCTCCGTCAATAGAAATATATAATCCGAATTCTGTTCCAAGGAAAAGCAGATTGGGATTTACAGGGTCTTCTCTTATCGTGTAACAATAACTTTCGATATTTTCATCGGTGATATTTTCCCATGATTTTCCCATATCGGTTGTTTTGAAAACATAAGATTTCATATCACCGTTTCTGTGGGAATCAAAAGTAGCGTAAGCGGTTTCTTTATCAAAACCCGAAGGTTCGACCCATGAACACCATGAGAAGAGCGGCAATCCGGGAATGTTTCCTGACACGTTCGTCCAGTTTTTGCCGCCATCTGTAGTAAGCTGCAAATTTCCGTCATCGGTTCCAACCCATATCAGGTTTGTATCGAGCGGCGATTCATTTATTGCATAAATAGTGCAGTGATTTTCGGCGGTTGAATTGTCGATAGTTAATCCGCCGGTTTCTTCCTGTTGCAATTTATCAGGATCGTTGGTCGTCAGGTCGGGTGAGATTCTTAACCAGGTATCGCCATTGTTGTTACTTTTAAAAAGATACTGTGAGCCGACATACAAGGCTTTGCTTGTAGGGCTGTAAACCAGCGGGGTGTTCCAGTTGAACCGGAGTTTTTCTGTTTCCTCATCACCGAAAGGTTTTATATTTTTTATTTCACGAGTATCTTTAAACATTTTTTTTATGTTGCCTCCCTGGTATTGCCAGTAAATAATATTTTCATCGTAGAGGTCAGGAACCACGTTAAAGCCATCGCCATACCCGATGTTATCCCAGTTAGCGTTCTGTATGCCTCTCGGACTGCGTGAAGGCGCCATCCATGAGCCGTTATCCTGCAAGCCACCGTAAACGTTATATGGTTCATCATTATCCACAGAAACACGGTAAAACTGTGATACGGGAAGGTTGCGTGCAATTCTCCATGTGTTGCCTTTGTCGTTTGAAACATAAACACCTCCATCAGTGCCAATATAAATAAAATCAGGGTCTTTTTCAGATATCCAAACAGCGTGAATATCGGAATGGACATTTCCACCTCCCACAAATGGAACTGTAAATGTTTTACCGCCATTATCGCTGACATTAAGTGTAAATCCGGGTTTGTAAATTCGGTTTGTGTCAACAGGGTCGGGAACAATTAACGCAAAATAAAACGGTCGTTCACCCACAGTTGGATTATCGGTCATTAACTCCCAGTTTTCGCCTTTGTCTTTTGAACGATACAATCCGGATTTTTCGGCTTCGATAAGCGCCCACACAATATTTTGGTCTGCAGGGGAAATGGCAAGAGCAATTCGGCCAAGTGTGCCATCAGGAAGTCCATTCTCAAGTTTTTCCCATGTTTTACCTCCGTCGGTAGTTTTGAACAATCCGCTACCCGGTCCTCCTGAACGGAAAAAATATGGCCTTCTGCGGAAATCCCACATTCCGGCATATAAAATATCAGGATTATCTTTATCGATAGCCAGGTCGCTGCATCCCGTGTTTTCGTCAACATACAGGATTTTAGTCCAGCTTTTGCCGCCGTCTTCGGTTTTGTAAACTCCTCTTTCACGGTTCGCATCC
This sequence comes from uncultured bacterium, assembly GCA_965369845.1. GTDB lineage: Bacteria > Bacteroidota > Bacteroidia > Bacteroidales > 4484-276 > CBDUSJ01. Next base: position 12,386 of record CBDUSJ010000023.1, read on the forward strand.
CAGAGATGGCCCAGGGCTGCGACATAAACGATGTTCGGGTTTTCAGGATTGATCACAATACGCCCGATTCGTTCGGTACTGTCAAGCCCCATTTTTTTCCAAGTCTCCCCGCCATCGATTGTTTTATAAATACCATCGCCAACCGAAACGCTGTTTCTTACCCATGTTTCTCCTGTGCCGACCCAGACCGTGTCGGGGTGCGCCTGGTCTATTGTTACAGCGCCGATTGACTGAGTATATTTATCGAAAACCGCTTTAAATATGATTCCGGCATTTTTGCTTTTCCACACTCCACCGCTGGCCGTACCGACATATACTAATCTCGGATCGGCCTGAACCGCATCGATAGCGGAAACCCTTCCGCTCATCACAGCAGGGCCAATGTGTCTAACTTTTAAAGCGCCAAAGGTATGCTTGTTGACTTTTACTTTTTTCTGTGCAACTGCGTGAATTGCAAAGATGGTCAAAATAAGAAAGAACAGTAAATTTCTGATTGCTGATTTTGTTTTCATTTTATGATAAATTATTTTTCCTTATCTTCGGTTTCTTCACCTTCGGTTTTCGCAGGTTTTGGTTTCTCGAATATTGAGTCGTCAACTTCGGGATTCAGAATAATTTCTTCAATAATGATATTGGAATTAGTTTGGCCGCCGAATTTGGTTTCTACGTTAAATGGGAAAATGATACCTTCAATGGGCTTAAAATTACTGTAAAATGTTTCTGTCTCAATTTCATTACCCTGAATTTTCATTTTACTTTTCATTTTCAGAATAACGAAACTATCCGAATCGATAAAATGAATAAATTCATCTCCGTCTTCATCGATAATCCGGATTTTATAAACCTCAGTACCTTCCATATCATCAGTTCCGAGATACTCGGCTTTGTATCCTTTTTCTTTCCAGTTATAAAGCTGTCCATCAAAATCTGCCTGCATTTTCATACCTTTTTTCTGAGGCCCTGTCATATCCTGCGGATCAGTACTGCCTGTCCATGGGGCAATCATCCAAGCATTTTCTCCGTCATAAGCCTGTTTCATAATATTGCCCTGGATGGGAACTTCAAGATAGAATTTTGCGGGGCGCTTAATAAAAATTGTAAAATCACTTTCCATACCGTAATTCATCGACTTTCCTTTCATTTGAAATGTATTTACTTCGAGGAGTTTGTCCTGGCCCACAGCTTCAAAATGGTTTTCAAGAATTTCATCAAGGTCTTGCGCAATTGCGGTTAGTGTCAGCAGGAAAGAAAAACCGAATAATAAACTTAAAATCTTTTTCATCTGTTTAAATTTTTAATTAATAAATACGTTTTTAATTATTTTTCAAATGTAGTATATTTGTAACTAATCAATAATAAATCAATAATAAAAATTTATTAGCAAATATTGAGGAAATATGGGAAATAGGGGATTTATTCTTTTTACTTTATTCTTTTTACTTTAGCCTTTTCCCCTTTAGCCTTTCCACTTTAGCCTTTAGCCTTTCCACTTTAGCCTTTCCACTTTAGCCTTTCCCCTTTAGCCTTTCCACTTTAGCCTTTCC
>CBDUSJ010000024.1:0-13557 GCA_965369845.1 uncultured bacterium
GCAATAAATTTAATAATTCGCGCATTCGCGGCTTTTTATACCAGACTCATATATATTTGCAAAAATAATAAAGTATAAATAAATTAAAAAAATTATGATAAAAAAGAGAATCCTTCTTAGTTTTAGTGCAAGTATGCTGATTTTATTATTCATGGTTAAAGCTTTGGTTGCCCAAATGCCGGTGGTCGTTTCCAAATGCCACAAATTGTCAAAAACAATCGAAAGTATTGGTATTCCGACGCGGAATGTAAAAATTAATAGCAGCAGTTATAAGATGGATACCAGCATTTCTGATACAACCGTTTACACTGACCAGGAAAGTATATCAGGCCAAAAATTCTGTTTTCCAATCGGGGGCTTCAAACCTACTAATGAAATGATTTGGACCGGAATTATTGATACCAACTGGAATAATACAGAAAACTGGGATGGCCTCAGATTACCGGTTTTCGATGATAATGTTACTATTCCTCAAGGTTTAACTAATTATCCGATAATTAACATTGATAACGGAGGAGATTGTAATAACCTCATTGTTGAATCCGGGGCTTCATTAATAGTTGAATCGGGAGGATCACTCATCACCCGGGGGGATATTTTCAACTATGGAATTATTGATATTAAAAGAACAATCCCCGGCAATGAATGGCACATGATAGCAGTACCAAACAGCACAACTACCGCAGCCATATTTGTGGGTAATTATTTGCAATATCTTGATGAGACAACATCATACTGGATTAGTATTATTGATCCTTCCACCGAACTTATACCGGTTAGAGGTTATGCACTTTTTGGACCAAACGATACTGCTACTTATTCTTTCACAGGCACACCCAACACCGGAAATCAAAGTCATGTCTTTACTGCTGTAAATCAATATGGTTGGAATCTTTTGGGGAACCCTTACCCATCATCTTTAGATTGGGATTTAGTTATTGCTGATCAACAAAACATTAATGGTGCAGTATATTGCTTCGATCCTACAATGGGTAACCAAGGTCAGTATATTCCTTATGTGGCAGGACTGGGCGATTGCAGATACATTCCCCCGCAACAAGGTTTTTTAATAAGTGCTTTTGATTCCGGAACTTTCAATCTTTTAAATGAACACAGAGTTCATACTAACAGCTCCAATTTCTATAAAAGTAAAGAATTACCTGATAATTACCTGGAACTGAACGTTTTTGAAAATGTACAACTTTTGGACAAATTATATTTTAGGTTTAACCCGGATGCAACAGAATACTTTGATGGTGATTATGATGCTTACAAGATTCAATGTTATATGTCCCCAGATTTTTATATAAAATCATTTGATGATAACCTTTCTATTGACCAGCGACCGGAATGCGAAGAAATTCAGCTTGGTTTTTATAGTGAAGATGCCGGATTATACAACATTGTTTTAAATGAAGTTACTGATTTCATCCAAGTATTGATTTATGACACCAAAATCGGCATTTATCATAACCTTATAATGAATGATTATGAATTTATGTGGGAAACTAATGATGATGAAAACCGTTTTAAACTTCTTTTAAAAATTTTGGAAAGCAACTTCACTTCAACCTCTGCCGTTATATGCGAAACCGACAGTGTTACATTTTTTCCCGATACTTTAGCTATAATACCCGACAGCGTTTTTTGGTCGTTTCCGGGAGGAAACCCGGGTTTTTCAACTGTGATGCAACCAGTGGTCGAATATCCGGAGCAAGGTATTTATGAAGTGACATTAACAGTTTTCTGGCAGGGTGATTCAGCAACTAACAGTAAACCTGACTATATGCTGGTGTATGCTATTCCGGAAGCACCGGCAAAGCCTTTCGGAGTTGACACTGTTTGTTATAACCATTATTCATCGGTTTATACCACAAACTCTCAAGATGTTATCTGGGAGTTATCTCCTCCCGCATCAGGAACCATGAATTTTTACGATAGCACCTGCAAAATAATTTGGAATGAAACATTTTGGGGAGAGGCACTTCTAAAAGTAAAGACATTCAACATTTGTGGAGAGAGTGAATATTCGGAAGCGCTTTCGATAGAAAAAATGGAAGAAGTGGAAGTTGATTTTTCTGCCACACCAAATCAGTTTAATTCAAAACCTTATGATGTAACATTTAATAATCTTACACCAAATCAGGATGAGTATGATTTTATTTGGTATTTCGGAAATGGCGACTCATCGCTTGTGGTGCAGCCCGAATATACATACTGCGAACACGGAACATATACCGTAACTCTCGAAGCCACAAATAAACAAACGGGATGCTCCGGGATACTCATTCTGGAAAATTACATATTTTGTTCGGGTACAAGCATTGCTAAAAATGATTTTGACGGATTCAAATATTATGTTGATGAAACCGATCAGTTGCTATACCTGACTTTTGCAAATCCACCTGTTAACTCGCATTTCCGGCTAACCGACCTCTTTGGAAGAGAGCACAGGTCGCTAACTATTAACCAATGCAACACTGTAATATCTCTCAAAGGACTTAATCGTGGTATGTACCTTTTCGTTATTGAAAAAAACATACACAGTATCACCGGAAAAATTATTTTTTCCAGATAGTTCAAGATAAAATGTTGAAATATTTACACACAAATAATCCAAATAAAATTCATTAAATAATTATTTTAATTCATTAAATAACAAAGTCTATGAAAAATCAAAATTCACTTATTATGCTAATGCTAATGGCTGTAAGCATATTATTTGTATCGTGCGAGAAAGATACAAATATTACAAACAAAATCTACACGCCTTCCGAAACTGCTTTCCAACGACTCACAGAACAAGGATGGTTGGCGTTTTCGCAGGGAAATTACGAACAGGCAGTCGATTCGTTCGAGCTTGCCAAACAAACAAACAGCCTCTACATGGACGCATATAATGGTTTGGGCTGGGCGTATGCACGGCTCGATTCGCTCAGTTTGGCGCAAAACTATTTTACTATGTGCATGGTATCAGAAGAAAACGAACAGGTTTTTAAAGATGCCTGTGCCGGCAGATCGTTTGTAAACCTTGCCTTGAACGACTACATAAGGGCAATCGAAGATGTTAATAACGCAATCCGTGATATTGATGAATCGGGGTATTATTACGTTTACAACGATTATGTTTTCAGGCACGAACCGGACATTACAAGGGATGACCTGTTGCTGGTTATGGCCGAATCGTATTTCATGACAGGCAATTACGATTCATGCTTTACCATTTTGGTGCTGATAGACGATACACTGGAAGAAACCACCGACCCGGAAGAGTTGGCGATAATTATCGAAGAACTAAAAACGATCATTTAAAAATCAATAAATTATGAATATTAAAAATATAATAGAAATGAAAAAGGTACAATATAGAATCAGATATATTACTATTATTACAACCTTTGTAATAGGAATATTATTCGCAGGTGGCTTTGAGGTACATTCACAAGGTAACCCGGATTTGGAGGATGTTCTTGAGGAACTAAACAACAACTATACATCCATAAATAGTATAATACCCAACAGGTACGATTTCAGTGGAGGAGAGACGGGTAGTTATATTTACGATGGTGGTGATGATATGTATGATAATGGAAACTACATTGGCACCAATCTGGGGTTGCCGGTATCATACTCAAACAGTGCAATTACCAGCAGTTATTATTTTGGTGGAGAAGGCCGGTACTTCACCAGAAAATACCCTGGATTGTTTATTCTAACGGCAGACCTTGAAGGGGTAAGTGAATTTAGAATAGAAGGCGATTTAGGGGCAGACGGCGCCGGAGATGTTGATGGGACAACATTAACAAGTGGGATTTATAAAGGATTTGTTAAAAGGGTTTATAATACAAATGATGCTTCAGTAAATCACCTGATAATCATTAAAAATGACCCCTCGGTAACTCAAAGTTTTCCAAATAACACTAATTCCGATCTTCATGTTATTTCCCCAATTAATAACGTCAACAGGGTTTATTATCTTCTGTTTTCCGGAATTAATGGATTTTATTGCAACGACGCCGCAACGCAGCAAATTATGGATGCTTTTGTGGCATTATTACGATTTGACAGCATTCCACCAAATCCGGTTACCGATATCATCGTGAGTGATATTTTAAATTCAGGTGCAATGGTAAACTGGATAGCGCCATCTGACGACAGCCTTACCGAACCGGTTTCTGCTTATGATGTTAGGTTAGATACGTTCCTTATAACATCCGAAAATTATTTTGATGCGCCGCAATATGAGCAAAGCCTTGTACCCGGTGAACCGGGTACAACCGATACACTCATGCTGGAAGGTCTGAACGGCGAAACTCAATACTATTTTGGTATAAAAGCTATCGATGAAGGAGAGAACTATTCAACGGCGGTGGTTACTACATTTACCACCGGTGCAGATCCTTCTATCTCAGTTTCGGTCGAGAGCCTTGAGTTTGAAATCGCTGTCGGCGAAAATGCAAGTGGAAGTTTTAACATCTCCAATACAAAAGCCGGGTCAAGCCCGTTAAGCTATTCTATCGATATTGACAACCCACCGATTAACGATTTTCTGACCTATGTAACTGATGATTACCATAAAGTGGTTGAAGTTGACTTGCTATCAAACCATAAAGAAGACATAAATCTATCATTCCAGGCTTCAAAGGTCGATTATGCACGATCGAGCGGTGATGTGTGGGCAAGCAGCACGAGCTACGACAGAATAGCAGTAATTTCGTCTAAGGATCACAACATCAAAAAAGAGCTGGCTCCAGATAACCTATTTAGGGTTTGCATGCCAAAATATCAAGCCAATGCTTACCTAATTATTTCATCAAACCAACTGAGTGTTCAGGTATATAATACCGATAACATCACACTCACTAATTCGTTTAGCCTCCCGGTGTCGTATCAACCTGATGATGTACAAATTACCGCCGATGGCTCTAAGCTGTGCGTATTAGATTATTACAGCTTTAATATATTCGATGCAACAACCGGGCAGTCTATAAATGAATTTTATATGGATTATAATGCCTACTCATTTATTATTTCTGATGATGGAAATTTTGCCTATTGCTGCAACCCATATTATGGATATATTGTCAAATTGAATCTTACTAATGGCAATCAAACCATTAAAACCATAAATTTGGAAACATCTGCTATTGCCCTGTCACCCGATGGCCAAAAACTTTTTGTCGGCTGTATTAGTTACACTCCTAACATAGAGGTAATAAACACTTCAACAATGGAGACTACCACAACCCTCAATAAAAACGATAACAATACTATCTACGATCTACATGTTTCGGAGGATGGTAAAAAGTTGTATTGCCTGAGCAGGTATTCCGTAAACTTGATAACCTTCGACCTGGCAACATCTCAAATTATTAGTAGTTGTTCAATAGGCAACAATACCCGGTCATTTACATTTCCGGGAGGCTTCGATGATTATCTGACCGTAAGCCCCACAGAAGGAATGCTCGCGGCAACCCAAGAACAGGAAATAGAAATCAACATTGCAGGCGAAGGATTATTACCAGGAATTTACAATTCCAATCTTTATATCCAAAGCAACGATCCGATTACACCCCTCATCACAGTTCCCATAGTAATTACGGCACAAGACATCACCGGTCCCGACTTCAACATAGCATTCTTCCAAAACCATTATCTGACCAGTAACCTTAAAGTTTTGATTTTTGCACACGAAGATCTTCCCGAATTACCCACCCTTAGTGCGGGATCTGACAACATGGAGGTCGAAATACTCGATTCCCTGAACTATATTTTCACTTCAGACTACAAACTTACTTCTACCGAAAATATCACCTTTACGGTAACGGGCCAGGACAGCGTTGGTAACACTTCCTCTTTCGAGCGGGTATTAAGTAGTACACTTGCCTTGAAAAATACGGCGATCGCTGCAAATTACCCGAATAATGAGGTAAATGTGAATTTCGATCTCGGCACTTTCAGCAGCGATATTTATGTTACGATATGGAAAGAATTTATCAATGATGAAAACATTTATCATATCAGCCCGGAAGCATTAATGCTTAACAACACTGCATCACTCTCGGTTTCATATCAGGATGCAAGTATAAATATCTCCGATCCTGCACATCTTTCGATTTATATAAAAGATGGTGAAAATAACACCTGGATAAAAATTGAGAGTACTATAAACAGAGATAAAAAAATGGTGTTAGCACAAGTAAACAGTTTGGGAACCTTCAAGATTGGTTACGATGAGAATTCTATTTCACCTGACGAACCATCTGATTCTATGTTTGGAAATCGGGCTGAGACCGTTCCGAACCCATTCAGCAACCAAACAACGATAAGCTACGACAATCCATATAACGGATTTGTTAAGATAACCATCCATGACCATGCCGGCAAACTTGTTTCAACAATCGTAAATATGCAGCAACCTAAAGGTATCCATCACGTTACCCTTAATGGCAACAACCTGCCCAACGGAGTATATATTTGCAGAATACATACTTCGGGAGGCGATTTGATGAAAAAGATTGTTCGCATCGATTAACAAATTCAATTACAAACCTAAAAAGAGGGCAGCATAAGTTGCCCTCTTTTTTTTTGCTTTGATGACGTATAATAAATATGATCCGGCTTCCTGATCCTATAATTGATTATCAATCTGTTATAGTTTTTTAAAGGAAAATAGTTGCATTGTTGCATTGTTATATTGTTACATTGTTGTAACTTAACAATTTAACAATTTAACCATTTAGCCATTCTTGTAAATTTTCGCGAGTTCTGGTTTTATTCAAATTCTTATTCGGCCAATACAATTTTTATTCGTGTATTTGTGACAATTTATTCCAGCATCCAAATCCGCCAAAAGTAATTCCATCACGTCAAACCCCCATTTCGGTATCAAAAAAGGGTGTTTCGTCATGGTTGGGTTTGAAAACGGAATTTTTTAATTATCTTTGCGGTAACTAATTTTTGTTAAACTTAAAATTTTGTATCATGAAAAAGTTTTTAATAGTATGTTCATTTGTATTTGTTACTATTATATGTAATGCACAGACGCTTTATTTTAAAGCCATCGGTAGTTTCCAGGTGAGTTTAAACAGTGACAATTTTTATCTTTGGGCCGACCAGGTGATTACAAGCGGTGATTCGCTGTTATATTTTTTTTCCCATGAGGCTGTTCCTTACTCATTGGGAGGTGGAAAATCTGTTGGCGGTTCATTGGGATTCACACTGAAAAACAATTTCGGCATCGACCTGGCGGTAATATATTCAAAATCATCTACCCAAAAATTTCATATAAAATCGGATTGGAAGTTAGGGTACGGGTATAATATCCAAGTAAACTACAAGATTGAGCTGGATGCAAAAAGTATCATTATTTCACCAACGTTACATTTTAAACAACCTATTGGCAATAACTATTTCTATTCCCGTTTTGGGCTTTTGTTTGCCGCTATTTCCATGAAGAGAAACGACAATTATGCGCTTTACAATAATATCCCCGGTTATTATCCCAGTGAAATTACCAAAAAAACCGAAGAATTTGCCAGAAGCAATTCAACGGGAATTACAGCCGGATTAGGATTTGAATACTATCTGTTTAGTTCCTTTTATTTGTTTGCAGATGTCTCATATAATTATCTGAAGTGTGTGCCGGAATCGTCAAAATATACTAAATACGATTACCAGGGTGAGGATCAATTGGAATCTATGACAATAAGTGAAAAAGAATTTGATTATGTGAATAAGTATTCCGATACGGATAATCAAAATCCCGATAAGCCAAGTAAAGAATTAAAAGCCTCATATCCTTTTGACAATATTGCCATACAATTTGGATTGAAATATAATTTGAAAAACTTTTCAAAAAAGGAATAAAAAGTTAACGAAATGAAAAACAATCTAATTTTAACACATAAACATCTATCGATGACTTTTTTGCATATTAATACCAGATTAAAATGTTAAAGAATAAAGCTGATTGTTTTGTTATGAATACCTTCAAAAAAAGATGAAAAAAAAATTGAGTCGAAAGTAAAGCTCACCGTATCATTTATTAGTAACAATTTCAGAAAGGCAGATAGGAAATATAGGAAATTCAGCTCATCAAAAACTGAATGGGAAATGCAGATAACAGATCCAGTTTCGATTAAATCAAAACCGGATATACCTTACAATGACGCCGACAAGTACTATAATCTGGGGTTAAAAAAAGTTCAGTCAAAAAAAATACAAACTTGCACACAAATATTTTCTTTCAGCAGTTACGTTAAATAAAACCGATGCTGATGCCTGGTACAATCTTGGAATAAATAACCTTCTTATTGATAATAAAATTGAGGCGTGTCAATGCTGGGTGAAAGCTATGCAATTATGTATAAAAGAAGCAAGTGACAATTAAGAAAAATATTGTAAATAAATTAAAAAGTCATTTCGTCAGGCCAAAACTCCATTTCGTTATCGAAAAAGGGTGTTTCGTCATGGTTGGGTTTGAAAATGGAATTTTTTGACTTATCTTTGGGGCTGTAATAAAATAATGTTGTACCTGAAATTTCAAACTATGAAAGCTAAAACATTTTTTTCGTTTATCATTTTTACAGCGTTATTTTCCCTGCTGAATGCTCAAATCCACTCCGAAGGCATTGTAATCCGGTACCCATTTAACGAAGATGCAATGGTCGAAAACGGTAATGTGAATCACTGGAGCATCAACGGGCAGGGATTTACCTATAAACAGTTTGACGAACAAAACAGTGTTTTTATTTTTGATGGTATTTCCAATTATATCGAAATTACTTACTCTGAAACACTTGAAGTGGGATACACAAAAACTGTTGCATTTTGGATTTTACCATACATATTGGATGGGCGGGCTGGTATTTTATACCAGAATGATACTAATAGGAATCAGATTTTCGCTAAACTCACTCAACGTTTGCAATGGGAAATGGATGCAAATTCAACGCTAAAAAATATTAATTCAGATGATGATTATGTGGAGGTGGCTGAATGGCAATTCCTTATGGTTGTTATAACAATCGATGGAACCGAAACGACCGTCAAAATTTATAATAATGGTGAGTTTATTCGAGAAGGCATCAATACTACAATTGTTAAATCAAAAACAACCAATTATTTTATTGGAGCAGCAAGAAAACTACCAAAGGTAGTTTTAAATCTGTGAATCTGTGGCTATTAAGATTAATATAGTGGCTGAGTAGTTACAAATAATTTATATTAAAAATGAATAAAATGAAAAAGCTATATAATTTAATACTGATGTTAATATCCTTTGTATTGTTTACAAGCTGTGCAACCATTGTAGGTGGCAGTAAATATAATGCTTATGTAAAAGTTAAGGATCATCCGGATGCAACCATCGAATATAAGGGTATTAACAAGGGTAAAGGGAATACGTTTTTTAAAGTAAAAAGATCGGAAGCAAACAAATTTGCAATTACAGTAAAGGAAAATGGATGTGAGGATGAAACATTCACTTTTAGCAAAAGGACATTCAGAGTGTGGGCATTTATTGGTACTGTAGTTTTCTGGACCGGTTTATATGAAGGAGTCCCGCTTCCCTGGGGTATAATTGTCGATGGGATTACCGGCGCCATTTGGAAACCAAATATATACGAAAAAGGCGTATCAAAAGTAGATTATAAAAATTACATATATACTATTGATAGTTACAAGTGCATAAATAAAGTTGATAATAAATAAATATGATAAAATAAAAGGGCAAGTACAAACCTAATTTCTATTTACTTTTTGAAAAATTCAAACACACCATAAAATAATGAAAGAACCGGAAATGATTTTCAGTCAGTTCATTTTTTCGGATAATTTTTTCGATTCCATATACGATTTTAACATTTCCGAACCCGATCTGTTTCCTGTACTTTTGTTTACCGGTTACGACATCCGAAATTGGTTCCCCGAACCCGAATCATTGTTCAGAAGTAGGAATATTGCCAAATTAAAAACCAAAGGCAGTTTAAATAACTATCCAGATTTCATTAAAACACTAATTAGTGTCCATCAATAAAATCGTTTAGAAAAAATGCTTGGACACTAATTTAATTAGTGTAAATTTGTGAAATTCGTGTCTTTTTATAAGTTTATGGATGTACAATAATTAATAAATAAACAGTTATGAAAAATGACAACATAATAAAAATTTTAACGCCTCTGGTTTTCGTACTGGTTTTCAATAATGGTATCTTGTTTTCACAATCCTGCCGGCCTTTTAGTTTTGGAATTGTTGGCGGTTATAATTACAGTAAGTTGTATGATAATAAAATTGATTTCGGCTATGCGGCAAAACCTGTTATCGGAGTATTTGGAAAACAAAACTTTTCTAAATATTTTTACTTAAAAAGTTCAGTTCTTTACTCCAAAAGGGGTTCCGTTTCATTATCATCGGGTTATATAAATCGGGTTAATACATATCTTGATTTTAATATCACCCCCCAGATAAGGATTTTCAATGGTTTTTATATACAATCAGGGATATGCTTTTCCGGATTTCTGAAATCAAAAAACATAATTCCTGATGGGGACAAATGGAATGGAATTAGTAAAATTGATAATAAAAGAGCTGATTCTGAAGTAAATCTAACATCAGGTGTTGAAATAAAATTTTCTCCTATTATAAGTGTTGAATTAAATTTCTCTATCCCGACATCGGTAAATAATACTGAAAATTTTCAATTCTTAATAAATTTTACACTTAATAATAAAAAGTCCGAAAAAGAAAGCTACAGACGAAAAAAACGTATAAAATCAAAAGACCAGATAAAACAGCTTGAGGATGGAACACTGTTGGTCATGCTCAATACCGCTGGGAATAAAATAGATGCTTTAAGAAAAATAGGAGCGCATAAAACAGCCAATAGAATTGAATTACAACAGGAAACGGAAAATAATTCTATTGTTGCCGCTTTTAATAAACACTTTACTTTTTGTGATGTAGAATTTTTCTATTGCAAAAATTCAAGGAATATCAAAAACAGAAAATTCAGTAATGTTTTTCTTAACGACAGCCTCATTATTGATAATTCGATATCAATCGATACAGCCAAACCCATTTTTATTGCCGCATTTACTAGCCTTGAACAAGATACTATGAAATATTTTTCTCACTATAGCTATGAGTATGATTCAAATGGAGATTTCGGGAAAGCTGAAAATTATTATACGCCTTCTTCAGATATTGACTTCATTGCATTAGTCATTAAAGATGAAAACTTTGTTCAACTCAACAGGCCTTTTCCATATTATACGCGGGCAATTTTTATTTCGTTGAAAAAACAACCAGAACAAGTGCTGTTTTTAGCGCCAATTTTACCATTTCAAAATTGGTCGTACGACGCAACAGTTGAAAAAATGAATAAAAAACTACAAAAATATTTTAAAAAAAATGAATAGTTTTCATCAATAGTTTTCATCAATAGTTTTCATCATTAAAATTTAATTTAGTTTCCATGAAGCCTACAACAGAATTTTTTAAAAAATCAATCATATTAAAAACAATGAAAGATCTGGACATAGATGAAGAAATGTTTGAGGAAGTTATAATAATACATTTGTAGTAATTTTGTTTTGCGATCGACCGAAATATTAAAATCTATCGAAAATTTCTAACAGCATAAATACAGTGAAGCCCGCAAGTACCTTAACATCGGTGCGGATTATGACCATTTTGCTGATGATATCCAACATCAGCGTAATACCATAAAAAGTTTACTAACCGGGCTGATATGTACCTATTCATCAAATTTGCCGGAAATTGACAAATACAAAAAAGAGTGGGTCAACTACGGTGAAATTCAAGAATTGAAAACTTCGCGCAATTACCATCATTACCTGATATACCTGGAGTTATGCAAGGTAAAGCAAAAGTAAAACATCAATCATTTCGACATCAGATTCCATAATTATTTAATCGGGATGATTTTCAAATTTTATGATATTTTCATCGAAAGGATGAAATGCACCATTCACATTTTTAAAAATAATGAGTGCCTTCTTGAAACTTGCGATAAAGCAAGCCATGGTTTACGGCAATTCATTATTGAGACAAACAAGCAAAAAAAATTGTTTCATCAAAACAAAATTGTGGTTTAAGGTATTATGTTTCTTTTTTAAATAAAATATTTTTGTGTATTAAACAATGAAAACCTTTTCCGGGAAAAAATATTTCGTCAGGCCAAAACCCCATTTCGTCATCGAAAAAGGGTGTTTCGTCATGGTTGTTTCTGAAAAAGGAATATTCCGAATTATTTTTGGGATTATGAAAAATTGTTGAATGAAAATATTTTTAATAAATTTGCTGTTGAATAAGTTGTTTTTTTTTGACTTGAATTCGGCAAAAACAAGCATATCCCGAATTATTTGTAGTTCAGATTAACGGATAAAAGTTTTTCAATTTTTTCAACTTCCATGTTTTTCCTTAGGGCGTAATCAATCGTTTGGTCTTTTGATATTTTCCCGACATTAAAATAGCGTGATTGAGGGTTAGCAAAATAATATCCGCTTATGGATGCTGCTGGATACATGGCGAAATTTTCGGTCAGGTGAATGCCGGTATTTTGCTCTGCCTTTAAAAGGTCGAACAGAACCTTTTTTTTAGAATGTTCGGGGCAGGCAGGGTATCCCGGCGCCGGCCTGATTCCCTGGTAATGGATGTGCACGACGCTTTCGGGGATGAGATGTTCGTCGGGTGCATAGCCCCAAAACTCTTTCCTGACCCGTTGATGCAAAAGTTCGGCAAATGCTTCAGCCAGTCTGTCGGCAAGGGTTTTTATCAAAATAATTTTGTAGTCGTCATTTTCAGATTCAAAATATTTCACCCATTTTTCAAGGGCAATACCGGCGGTAACGGCAAATCCACCGAGATAATCAATCCGCCCAATTTCTTTTGGCGCAATAAAATCGGCGAGGCAAAGATTCGGGACACCTTCACCCTTTTTTTGCTGGTTGCGTAAAAACCGGAATGTGGTTAATATTTCCTTTCCCGATTCATCGGAATAAATTTCTATATCATCGCCAACAGAACAAACCGGATAAAATCCCACCACTCCTCTTGCTATCAGCATTTTTTCATTAATTATCCTGTCGAGAAGTTTATTGGCGTCATTTATCAGTTTTTTAGCTTCACCACCTTTTTCAGGATTTTCCAAAACCGAAGGAAATTTCCCGGTTATTTTCCATGCTTTCAGAAAAAATGTCCAGTCGATAAATTTCCTGATTTCACCGAGAGGATAATTATCAAAAACTTTAGTTCCCAAAAAAGACGGTTTTATAATTTTAGTCTTATTCCAATCGATTTTAAGTTTATTTTTACGAGCTTCCCTAAGGGAGATGAAGCTTGTATCAGATTTTGCGGAAGCATATTTGTTACGAATATTTTCATATTTTTCTTTTACCGAACGAATATAATTTTGTTTCAGATCATCGGATAGAAGTTTTGAAACAATACCCACACTACGGGAGGCATCTTTTACATGAATCACGGGCGCGGCATAATTCGGAGCAATTTTTACGGCAGTATGAATTTCGGAA
>CBDUSJ010000025.1:0-13239 GCA_965369845.1 uncultured bacterium
TAACTCTTTAACTCTTCAACCCTGCAACTTTTCAACTCTTTAACTCTTTAACCTTTTAACCCTTCAACCTTTTAACTCTTTAAGCTTGTGCTGTAGGACTGCCCAAGTTGAACGGAATTTGATCAATATCGGATTCCTTGATTTCACCATGCAACGATTCAAATTTACGAATATTTTCGTTTAACGCTTTTAAAAGTCGTTTTACATGTTGTGGAGTAAGGATTATCCTGGATTTTACTTTAGCTTTTGGAACTCCCGGGAGCATTTTTATAAAATCAATAACAAACTCGGAACGGGAATGAGTAATTATTGCCAGGTTTGAATAAATTCCTTCGGCAACTTCATCGTTCAACTCAATATTTAATTTGCCTTTTTGAGGATTTTTCGGGTCCATAATATTTTTTTTAATTGTTAAATAAAATTTTGTAACGAAATTATTTTTCAGTTTCTTTTGATTGCATCAGGCTTTCATATTCTTCTTTTGAACCAACGATAATGTCTTCGTATTCTCTCAATCCTGTTCCGGCCGGAATAAGATGACCGACTATAACGTTTTCTTTAAGTCCTTGTAAGGTGTCGTTTTTTGCATTAATTGCAGCATTAGTAAGAACCTTTGTTGTTTCCTGGAACGATGCAGCCGAGATAAAGCTGTTTGTTTGCAACGAAGCTTTTGTAATTCCCTGCAGTACCTGCCGTGCAGTTGCCGGCTTGGCATCGCGCGATTCAATAATTTTTTTATCTTTACGTCTCAGTATCGAATTTTCATCTCTCAATTTTCTTGCCGAGACTATTTGCCCCGATTTGAAAGAAGATGTATCGCCAGGATCATCGATAACTTTTTTGCCAAAAATCCAATCGTTTTCGGTATGGAAAATGATTTTATTAACGAGTTCGTTCTCCAGGAATTTTGTATCGCCCGGATCGGCAACTTCCACTTTACGCATCATCTGGCGAACGATAACTTCAAAATGTTTATCATTGATTTTTACACCCTGAAGGCGGTAAACTTCTTGAATTTCGTTTACTATATATTCTTGTACTTTCATAGGCCCTTTGATAGCCAGAATATCGGCGGGTGTCATGGCTCCATCGGATAAACGTGTTCCTGCTTTCACAAAGTCATTTTCCTGAGCAAGTATTTGTTTTGATGTTTGAACAAGATATCTCTTTTCTTCACCGGTTTTTGAAGTAATAATCACTTCTTTGTTTCCGCGTTTCAATTTTTTACCAAATGAGACCACACCATCAATCTCTGATACTTTGGCAGGGTCGGAAGGATTTCTAGCTTCAAACAACTCGGTAACACGCGGTAGGCCTCCGGTAATATCACCGGCTTTTCCAATTGCGCGAGGAATTTTAACAAGCACTCCTCCTGCCTTTATTTCATCGTCTTTTTCGACAACAATATGAGCGCCAACAGGAAGGTCGTATAATCTAACAGAATTGTTTTCTTTATCCATTATTTCAATAGACGGGTTCGTCATTTTCTGACGTGATTCGACAACAACTTTCTCATGATAACCCGTTTGTTCATCCGATTCAACCCTGAATGTTTTTCCCTCAATTATGTTATTAAATATTACCTTTCCTGATACTTCCGAAATAATCACAGCATTATAGGGGTCCCAATTACAAATACTGTCGCCTTTTTTTACTTCATCATTGTTTTTAAAATACAAGTTTGAGCCGTAAGGAATGTTGCCTGATGAAAGGATTATCCCCGTGGTTTTATCCATGATCCTCATTTCAGCAGAACGACCGATGACAATGTTGTGAATTTCGCCGGTATCATTAATGTGTTCTACCGAACGAAGTTCCTCGATTTTTAAGATTCCATCGTATTTTGCCTCAATTTTTGATTGTGATGAAATATTTCCGCCGGCAACTCCGCCAACGTGAAAAGTACGAAGAGTTAACTGCGTTCCCGGTTCGCCGATCGACTGGGCAGCAATAACCCCCACAGCTTCTCCTTTTTGGACCATTCTGCTGGTTGCAAGATTACGGCCATAACATTTTGTGCAAACACCTTTTTTTGATTCACATGTAAGCACCGACCTGATTTCGACTGATTCTATCGGAGAGTTTTCAATCTGTATCGAAATTTCTTCGGTAAGCTCTTCGCCTGCAGCAATAATAAGTTCGTCTGTTTCAGGGTGGTAAACATCGTGGAGTGTTGTGCGGCCGAGAATTCTATCGTAAAGAGTTTCTACAAGTTCTTCATTTTTCTTCAGGGCTGAAGTTGTAAGCCCCCTAAGTGTGCCACAGTCATTCTTCGAAATTATTACATCCTGTGCCACGTCAACCAACCGACGTGTAAGATAACCTGCATCGGCAGTTTTCAGAGCTGTATCGGCAAGGCCTTTACGGGCGCCGTGAGTTGAAATAAAATATTCGAGTACCGAAAGTCCTTCTTTAAAATTTGAGAGTATCGGGTTTTCGATAATTTCGCCACCCTTAGCGCTTGATTTCTGAGGTTTTGCCATTAGCCCACGCATGCCGGATAATTGCCTGATTTGTTCCTTACTGCCACGCGCTCCCGAATCAAGCATCATAAATACCGGATTGAATCCCTGTTGGTCTTTCGACAATTGTTCCATCAAGGTATGAGTCAGATGCGAATTGGTATGTGTCCAGATGTCGATAATCTGATTATATCTTTCGTTATTTGTGATGAATCCCATATTATAATTGCCCATCACTTCATCAACTTCCTGATTTGCCTGTTCAATAAGCTCTTCTTTAATTTCCGGGATAAGTACATCCCCAAGGTTAAATGAGAGACCGCCTTTGAATGCCATTTTAAACCCAAGATCTTTGATGTCGTCGAGGAATTTTGCTGTTTTGGCAGTTCCTGTTTTCTTAAGAACATTACCAATAATATCACGTAATGATTTTTTTGTGATCAGTTGATTGATAAATTCGATTTCTTCGGGAACAACCTGATTGAAAATTATCCGGCCAACGGTTGTTTCAATTATTTTTAGAACCTTTTTACCATTTTCCTCAACTGAAATTCTGACATTTATAATGGCATGAAGGTCAACTTTTTTCTCATTGTATGCGATGATTACTTCTTCGGGTGAATAAAAATTAAATCCTTCACCTTTTACAGGGTTATCATCTAAACTTTTTTTTGCCTTTGTTGTATAATAAAGTCCAAGAACCATATCCTGTGATGGAACAGTAATTGGAGCTCCGTTTGCAGGATTAAGAATATTGTGTGAAGCAAGCATCAAAATCTGTGCTTCGAGAATTGCTGCATTACCAAGAGGTATATGAACAGCCATCTGGTCGCCGTCGAAGTCAGCGTTAAAAGCAGTGCACACCAAAGGGTGTAATTGAATAGCCTTACCTTCGATGAGTTTCGGCTGAAATGCCTGGATACCCAAACGGTGAAGTGTTGGAGCACGGTTGAGCAGTATAGGGTGTCCTTTTAAAATGTTTTCGAGAATATCCCAAACTATCGGATCTTTTCTGTCAACAATCTTTTTGGCTGATTTCACAGTTTTTACAATACCCCTTTCGAGCATCTTACGGATAATAAACGGCTTGAATAATTCGGAAGCCATTCCTTTTGGAAGACCACATTCGTTGAGTTTAAGTTCCGGTCCAACAACAATTACTGAACGGCCTGAGTAATCGACACGTTTACCGAGAAGATTCTGACGGAAACGTCCCCGTTTTCCTTTAAGGCTATCGCTGAGCGATTTAAGCGGTCTGTTCGATTCGGTTTTTACAGCATTTGCTTTACGCGAGTTATCAAAAAGTGAATCAACAGCTTCCTGAAGCATTCTTTTTTCGTTGCGCATAATTACATCAGGAGCTTTTATTGTAATGAGTCTTTTCAAACGGTTATTTCTGATTATGACCCTTCTGTAAAGATCGTTGAGGTCGGAAGTTGCGAAACGTCCTCCGTCAAGAGGCACTAAAGGCCTGAGTTCAGGAGGGATAACAGGCACAACTTTAACAATCATCCATTCGGGCCGGTTCTCTACACGATTTCTGGCATCTCTGAAAGCTTCAAATACCTGAAGACGTTTAAGAGCATCTTGTTTTCTTTGCTGCGATGTTTCTGTATTAGCTTTATGCCTTAATTGGTATGATATAGCATCGAGGTTAAGACGGGACAGTAAATCGTAAAGTGCTTCAGCTCCCATCTTGGCAATAAATTTATTAGGGTCGCTGTCGTCAAGATATTGATTTTCCGGAGGAATGGTTTCTAAAATGTCGAAATATTCCTCTTCGGTAAGAAAGTCAAGATATTTAATTCCGTCAGCTTCTTTAATTCCCGGATTTATTACTACATATTTTTCGTAATAAATTATTGTGTCAAGCAATTTGGTTTGTAAACCAAGTAAAGCTCCAATTTTATTAGGAAGAGACCTGAAGAACCAGATGTGGGCTACTGGAACGACAAGATGAATATGACCGGTTCTTTCGCGGCGGACTTTTTTTTCGGTTACTTCAACACCACAGCGGTCGCAAACAATGCCTTTATACCTTATTCGTTTATATTTTCCGCAATGACATTCCCAATCTTTTACCGGCCCGAAAATTCTTTCACAGAATAATCCGTCTCTTTCGGGTTTATAAGTCCGGTAATTAATTGTTTCGGGTTTTAAAACCTCACCGTACGACCTCTCAAGAATGATTTCCGGCGACGATAAACTGATAGTTATTTGCGAGAAATCGCTATTTAATAAATTAATTTCTTTTCTAAAAGCCATCCTGGGATATTATTTTGAATTAATGGTTTTAAAATATTTTGTACTTATGGTTTAAACCATGATAATGAATAATACTAATTTTAATTATTAGTCAAATGATATATTCAGACCGAGACCTCTAAGCTCATGAATGAGGACATTGAACGATTCCGGAATTCCGGGTTTTGGCATGTTTTCACCTTTAACGATTGTTTCGTATGCTTTGGCTCTTCCGATAACATCATCCGATTTAACGGTAAGTATTTCCTGAAGTATATTTGCCGCGCCGAATGCTTCGAGCGCCCAAACTTCCATTTCTCCAAATCGCTGACCACCAAACTGGGCTTTACCACCGAGTGGTTGTTGGGTAATAAGCGAATAAGGCCCTATCGAACGGGCATGCATTTTATCATCAACCATGTGATGTAGTTTAAGTATATATATATAACCAACAGTAGCAGGCTGATGAAAACGTTCGCCGGTACCTCCGTCGTAAAGGAAAACTTTTCCGTTTTCCGGTAATCCGGCTTTTTTTATATATTCATTTATCTGGTCAACGCTTGCGCCATCGAAAATTGGTGTTGCGAAAGATATGCCGAGTTTTTTACCTGCCCAGCCGAGCACAGTTTCGTAAATCTGTCCCAAGTTCATTCGTGAAGGTACACCAAGAGGGTTTAGAACAATATCAACAGGTGTGCCATCTTCGAGGAACGGCATGTCTTCTTCGCGTACAATTTTTGCTACGATACCTTTATTGCCGTGTCTGCCGGCCATCTTGTCACCAACTTTCAGTTTTCGTTTTTTAGCAATAAATATTTTTGCCATTTTTACAATGCCATTTGGTAGGTCATCTCCAACAATGGCGACAAATTTTTTACGGCTGAAAATTCCAAGTAGTTCTTTATACTTGATGATATAGTTATTGATCACTTCCTTGATAAGATCGTTCTTTTTCGTATCGTTAATCCATTTATTAGGATTGACGGTCAGATAGTCGATATTTAAAAGTAACTTTTGAGTAAATTTTGTTTTTTTCGGAATAACCTCTTCCTTAAAATTATTATAGACACCGTGAGATGTTTTGCCGCTAACAAGGATTATCAGTTTATCAACAAGTTTTGCTCTCAGGTCAGAAATTTCTTTATTATATACATTTTCAAGTTTTGTAACTTCGTCTTTTTCTTGTTCTTTAGCTTTGCGGTCTTTAATAATCCTTGAAAACAATTTTTTATCTATAACCACGCCTTTCATCGAAGGAGGCGCTTTGAGGGACGCGTCCTTAACATCACCGGCTTTATCGCCAAAAATTGCTCTAAGAAGTTTTTCTTCAGGTGTAGGGTCAGATTCTCCTTTTGGTGTAATTTTTCCAATTAGGATATCGCCCTCGTTAACTTCGGCGCCAATTCTGATAAGTCCGTTTTCATCAAGATCCTTGGTCGCTTCTGCTGAAATATTAGGAATGTCGTTGGTTAATTCTTCAACGCCACGTTTTGTGTCTCGAACTTCAAGTGAAAATTCTTCGATATGAACTGATGTGAAAATATCTTCCTTAACAACTTTTTCGGATATTACGATAGCATCCTCGAAGTTATATCCTTTCCATGGCATGAAAGCAACCATGAGGTTTCGGCCTAATGCAAGTTCACCATTTTTAGTGGCATATCCTTCGCAGAGAACTTGTCCTTTTTTAACCTTATTACCTTTTTTTATAATAGGACGGAGATTTACAGAGGTATTCTGATTAGTACGTGTAAATTTTTTGAGTTTATATGATTTTACATCATCGTCAAAACTCACAAGTTTTTCGTTTTCAAGTCTTGTATAACGAATTATAATTTCGTTTGCATCCACATAATCTACAATCCCGTCTCCCTCGGCATTGATAAGAACTCTTGAATCTTTTGCTACCGAAGCTTCAATTCCGGTTCCGACAATAGGCGCTTCTGCATTCAGAAGAGGAACTGCCTGGCGCATCATGTTCGAACCCATAAGAGCACGGTTTGCATCGTCGTGTTCGAGGAAGGGGATTAATGATGCTGCAATTGAAGCAATTTGGTTTGGCGCAATATCGATGAGGTCAACTTTTGTATTTTCAATAATGGGATAATCGGCAAGGTATCTGACTTTTACCTTATCCTTGACAAAGTTACCGGTTTGATCGAGTTCTATATTTGCCTGTGCAATAATTTTATTTTCTTCTTCCTCGGCGCTAAGATAAATCGATCTATCGCCCAATTGAACTTTACCGTCGATTACTTTTTTATATGGAGTTTCGATAAAGCCAAGTTTATTGATTTTTGCAAAAACACAAAGTGAAGAAATAAGTCCAATATTAGGTCCTTCAGGTGTTTCGATCGTACATAGCCGTCCGTAGTGGGTATAATGAACATCGCGTACTTCAAACCCTGCTCTTTCTCGTGAAAGGCCTCCGGGGCCAAGGGCGGAAACTCTTCTTTTGTGTGTTAGCTCAGAAAGAGGGTTGGTTTGATCCATAAATTGCGACAACTGGTTGGTTCCGAAAAAGGAATTAATAACTGCAGATAATGTTTTTGCATTTATCAGGTCGGTTGGAGTAAAAACTTCATTGTCGCGAACATTCATTCTTTCGCGTATAGTTCTGGACATACGAGCAAGCCCAATACCAAACTGAGTGTATAATTGCTCTCCGACAGTTCTTACACGACGATTGCTCAGGTGGTCGATATCATCAATTTCTCTCTTGGCATTAATCATTTCGACAAGATATTTGATAATTGAGGTGATATCTTCCTTTGTAAGTATTTTGGTATTCATCGGCACGCTAAGTTTCAGTTTTTTATTTATCCTGTGTCGTCCAACGTAGCCGAGATCGTATCTTTTATCTGAAAAGAATAATTTATCGATAATTCCTCTTGCCGTTTCTTCATCCGGTGGTTCGGCATTACGTAATTGTCTGTAGATAAATTCAACAGCTTCTTTTTCAGAGTTAGCAGTATCTTTTTGTAGTGTATTGAAAATTATTGAGTAATCGATAGTGCTTGTCTCGTCCTTATGAACAAGGATGTTTTCGACTCCTGCATCAATTATCAGATCGATGTGTTCATTTTCCAGTACCGTTTCACGGTCGATGATAACATCAGTACGTTCTATAGAAACAACCTCACCGGTATCTTCATCTACAAAATCTTCAATCCAGGAACGCACAACACGGGCAGCAAGTTTTCGCCCGATAGCTTTTTTCAATTTGGCTTTTGTTGCCCGAATTTCTTGTGCAAGATCGAAAATTTCAAGAATATCCTTATCACTTTCGAAACCAATAGCACGTAACAATGTAGTTACGGGCAGCTTTTTTTTCCGATCGATGTAAGCATACATCACGTTGTTGATATCGGTAGTAAACTCTATCCAGGAGCCTCTAAAAGGGATTATCCTGGCTGAGAAGAGTTGCGATCCGTTGGCATGAAAACTTGTTCCGAAAAAAACACCTGGCGAACGGTGAAGCTGTGAAACCACTACTCTTTCAGCGCCATTGACAACAAATGAGCCTTTTGGGGTCATATACGGTATCTGCCCGAGATACACATCCTGAACTATGGTTTCAAAATCTTCATGTTCCGGATCGGTACAGTATAGCCTGAGTTTGGCTTTAAGAGGGACACTGTACGTGAGTCCCCTTTCAACACATTCATCGATAGAATATCTTGGAGGATCGATAAAATAATCCAGAAATTCGAGGACAAAGATATTTCGTGCATCCGTGATTGGGAAGTTCTCGCTAAAAACTTTGTAAAGCCCCTCATTAACGCGATTTTCAGGATTAGTTTGCAATTGAAAAAAATCCTTAAATGATTTTAACTGAATATCGAGAAAATCCGGATATCTTGAATGGATTTTTGTTGAAGTGAAATTAATTCTTTTGGTTATTTCCTGAGCCAATGTTATAAAGTTTTGATTGTGAAACGATTAAAAAAAATATAAAACACAAATCCATAATACAAAGAAATATAGACTCTAGACGGCCATAGCCAATAGTAGTCTATATTTCTTAAAATAGTTAGGTTTGATCGGCTATTTCACCTCAACCTCAGCGCCGGCTTCTTCGAGCTGTCTTTTTAATGCTTCAGCTTCGTCTTTCGTTACACCTTCTTTTACTGCTTTTGGCGCTGAATCAACCAGTTCTTTCGATTCTTTAAGTCCTAAGCTGGTTAACTCTTTTACAAGTTTAACAACAGCTAATTTTGACTGGCCTGGCGCTTTAATGATAACATCAAATGAAGTTTGTTCTTCTTCGGCTTCTCCTTCGCCGCTACCTGCTGCCGGTCCTGCAATAACTGTTGCGGCTGCTGCAGGCTCAATGCCATGATCGTCTTTTAAAATCCGAGCCAATTCGTTTACTTCTTTAACACTCAGATTAACTAATTGTTCTGCAATAGTTTTTAATTCTGCCATTTTATTTTAATTTTTTACTTGTTTTTTTATTTGATAAAGTTTCTAGTATTCCTGAAATCTTGTAACCGCCTGATTGTAATGCTGAAATAACATTTTTTGCAGGTGATTGCAACAACAGGATAATATCACCAATAAGTTCATTTTTCGATTTTATGTTCACCAGAACTTCGAGCTGATCCTCTCCGAGATAAATTGATTCTTCTACATAAGCTCCTTTAAGAATTGGCTTTTTAGATCTGAATTTTTTTCTGAATTCCTCAATAAGTCTGGCCGGAACATTTCCGGTGTCGGAAAACATTATGGATGTTGCCCCTCTCAATGTATCAAATAATGGGTCAAGTTCTTTATTCGATTTTTCCATTGCTTTTTTGAGCAATGTATTTTTTACAACTTTCAGTTTAACATCCTTCCTAAAACACAGCCGGCGTAACTCGTTTGTAGTTTTAACAGTAAGATCACCAATATCTGTCAGGTAAAAATTACTGTTCTCGTTGAGTTGCTCTGACAAAGTTTTTATTTGTTGATTTTTTTGTTCTCTTGTCATTAAAAATTCTCCTATTTTTACCTAAACTTATAAAGTTACTGATTTCAGGTCAACCTGGACCCCAAAACTCATAGTGCTCGACATATAAATACTTTTAACATAAGTACCTTTGGCTGCAACAGGTTTTAGTTTGATAATCATCTGGATAAGTTCCTTTGCGTTATCAATGATTTTTTTATCATCGAAAGAAATCTTGGCAACTGCGGCATGAATAATACCGGTTTTATCTACACGAAAATCAATTTTACCTGCTTTAACCTCTTTAACAGCTTTACCGACATCCATTGTAACAGTGCCGGTTTTAGGATTTGGCATAAGGCCTCTGGGACCTAATATTCTACCCAATGCACCAACTTTTGGCATTACGCTTGGCATTGTGATCACAACATCAATATCGGTCCAGCCGCCTTTAATCTTCTGAATATATTCATCAAGTCCAACATAATCTGCTCCGGCAGCTATTGCTTCATCCTCTTTTTCGGGAGTGCAAAGTACAAGGACCTTAACAACTTTTCCACTTCCATGAGGAAGTGTAACTGAACCTCTGACCATTTGATTCGCTTTTCTCGGGTCAACACCGAGGCGGACATCAAAATCGACTGAAGCGTCAAATTTAGTGTATGTAATATCCTTAACAACTTTTACTGCTTCCGGCAGTGAGTATGTAGCATTTTTATCGAACTTCGCCACAGCTTCTTTACGTTTTCTGTTCAGTTTACCCATTTTGCGAAATTGTTTTTTTTTGTTAAATTAAAAAATGCTGTATAAAATTATTAATTTTCACTAGAAGGATTTTCTTCTATTATTGTTATTCCCATACTTCTGGCAGTTCCTGTAACCATCTTCATTGCGTTTTCAACGGTAAAAGCATTAAGATCGGCCATTTTGGCTTCTGCAATTGCTTTTACCTGCTCCATGGTTACTGAAGCTACTTTTATACGGTTTGGTTCGGGAGATCCTTTTTCGATCTTAGTTGCTTCTAACAATTGAACTGCAACCGGCGGAGATTTAATAATAAAATTAAATGATTTATCTTTGTAAACAGTGATAATGACAGGAAGCAATTTTCCAGCCTGATTTTGTGTACGTCCATTAAATTGTTTACAAAACTCCATTATGTTCACCCCTTTTGCACCCAATGCAGGGCCTACCGGTGGTGATGGATTTGCTGCTCCTCCCTTGATTTGCAGTTTAATTAATCCGCTTATTTCTTTTGCCATTTTTAGACTTTACTTAAAAAATTAAATTCTTGAAAATGCCCAATAAAGCATGAAAAAGATAATTTATTCTTTCTCAACTTGCATAAATCCCAATTCAAGTGGGGTTTTACGACCAAAAATTTTGACCATTACTTTCAGCTTTTTCTTTTCTTCATTAATTTCTTCAATCACTCCGCTGAAACTGTTAAATGGCCCGTCAGTAACGGTAACCGATTCACCTACGATAAACGGTACATTCATCTCTTCGCCCTGTTCTGAAAGTTCATCCAATTTTCCTAAAATCCTTTTCACTTCAAAAGGACGCATCGGATCCGGTTCTCCTTTTGTACCTAAAAACCCAATCACATTGGTAATATTTTTTATGATATGAGGAATCTCTCCAACCAAAGCGGCTTCTATCAGAATGTAACCTGGAAAATAATTTCTTTCTTTGCTTATTTTTTTTCCTTTTCTGACTTGATAAACCTTTTCGGTTGGAATAAGTACCTGTGAAATGTAATCATGCAAATCAAGACGGTTTATTTCACTCTCGATATATTCCTTTACTTTCTTTTCCTTCCCACTAATTGCCCTGACTACATACCATTTCTTCACATGTTCGCTCATACCAGATTGAAATTTTAGGTTGATTAAGAACAATTATCAATAATCAGACATACCCGAAATTAAAACAGTTTGTAAAATTGCTGTAAAATTGTGCTAAAAGAAATATCCATCAAATAAACGATTAATGCAATTATTAGGGAAGCAATGGATACCACAATAGCGCTACTTTGTAAATCATTCCACGAAGGCCAGGAAACTTTATGTACCAGTTCTTCGTAACTTTCCTTTGCGTAATTAAATAATTTGAATTTTGCCATCGGATTATATCTAATTTTTGCACGGGTGGTAGGAATCGAACCCACAACCAATGGTTTTGGAGACCACTACTCTACCTATTGAGCTACACCCGTATTTTTTTTAAAGTATAAAGGAGTCCCGAATGAAAATTTCGGGACGCCTTTGAGTTTATAACCAAACACCTATTTAAGAACTTTTAATCAAGAATTTCAGTAACCTGACCGGCGCCTACTGTACGGCCGCCTTCACGGATTGCAAACCTGAGGTTTGTATTCATTGCAATTTCTGAAATTAGTTTAACCTCGATTGTTACATTATCTCCTGGCATTACCATTTCAACACCTTCAGGAAGAAAAATTTCACCGGTTACATCAGTTGTTCTGAAATAGAACTGAGGACGGTATTTATTATGAAATGGAGTATGACGTCCACCTTCTTCTTTTTTAAGGATATAAACCTCTGCTTTAAAATGTTTGTGAGGAGTAACCGATCCGGGAGCTGCAATAACCATACCCCTGGAAATTTCATTCTTGTTAATACCTCTTAGGAGTAATCCGGCATTGTCGCCGGCTCTTCCTTCATCAAGGATTTTACGGAACATTTCAACTCCAGTAACAACTGATTTAAGTTTTTCTGCTCCCATACCAATGATATCAACAGGGTCTCCGGTCCTGATAATACCGGTTTCTATTCTTCCGGTAGCTACAGTGCCACGTCCGGTGATTGAGAAAATATCCTCGACCGGCATTAGGAAGGGTTTGTCTTCATCTCTTTTCGGTAATGGAATCCAACTATCACATGCGTCCATCAGTTTAAATATACCTATAACATCTTCAGGTTCTTTATTCAGTGCGCCGAGAGCAGAACCTCTGATAATAGGTGCATTTTCACCATCAAAACCGTAAAAGCTAAGAAGTTCTCTTATCTCCATATCAACGAGTTCGAGAAGTTCTTCATCATCAACCAGGTCACATTTGCTCATGTAAACAACAATCTTAGGTACACCAACTTGGCGAGCCAGGAGAATGTGTTCACGTGTTTGCGGCATCGGGCCATCAGTAGCGGCTACAACAAGAATAGCTCCATCCATTTGGGCTGCGCCGGTTACCATGTTTTTTACATAGTCAGCGTGGCCGGGACAGTCCACGTGTGCATAATGCCTGTTATCGGTTTGATATTCGATATGTGCAGTATTAATTGTAATACCTCTTTCTTTTTCTTCAGGTGCATTATCAATTGAATCGAAAGATGCAAATGTTGCAAGTCCTTTGTCCTGAAGGTTCAGGGTGATAGCTGCAGTTAGGGTCGTTTTTCCATGGTCAACATGTCCAATTGTTCCTATGTTTACATGTGGTTTGGAACGATCAAATTTTTCTTTTGCCATTATTATTTATTATTTAATTTAGGTGTTTAAAATAAGGTTATTTTTATTATTTAACTTGAGCCAATGACGAGAATTGAACTCGTGACCCCTTCCTTACCAAGGAAGTGCTCTACC